>JAZSCL010000193.1:0-9350 GCA_045602905.1 Acutalibacteraceae bacterium | reverse complement strand
CGTCAGATACGCACCAACATTTTCAAGATTGGTATGCTCTTCGATAAAATCAACGGTGAACTTTATTTTGTCTTTCACTTCGGGATAGTCAAGCAATGCCTTTGCCAAAGACTGACCTGTATATGCTCTGAAAAGTTTTTCGAGTGTGTAAATTGTTTCATTATCTTTCTTGAAATTTTCGGAGTAACAACCGACAAGTTTTTTGCCTTCGTATTCAATAAAGGTAGGAAGATAAGTTACAAAATTACGAATATTTGTTTTTGCAAGAAGCTTTGAGATAACAATCTCACTCAGACCCTCATATCCCATATGGTCAGCTTTGAACCATAAGCCGTCACCATACCATTTAGGCTGATTCCCTTTTGAAGATGAATCCGTAATCATCTTCACTGGTTTAGTATTGATTATTTTATTGTTCATAAATCAACACCTGCTTTCATAGACAAAGTTGATATATTGGTTATCCTCTGCCATTCTGCCCTTGGTAGCCTCAACAATCTGAAGCGGGTCAAAGTGGTCAATGCCGAGATGATTGAGGATATCTTTTTTGTTGCCACGCTCTTCGGGGAAGCATCTTTCACGCAGGAAATACTGAAAATCTTCCCACGTCGGATTTTCGATAACACCGAATGCACGGCGGAGAACGTCGTTTGTGCGGTTGATGATTGAAATTTTTTCGTTGAGAAAATCAACGTAGATTTCCGTGCATACCTTCTGACGGAACATATAATTCATACGCATCGTATAGTTGCCCTTGGGGAATGCATTTAGATATTTTGAGATTGTCTGACGGCTGACACCGAAGCTTTCTGCAATCTCTTTTGTTGTTATTCCCTGCTGCTGCATTTCGATTATTTTCTGAATGTCAGCATCATTCAAGGCTTTTTTGCGACCTGTTTTCTGTTTGCCAGCAATTTTGCGAAGTTCTGCCACATTGTCTGTTCCGAAAAGTTCAATGCAAAGCTTGCGGTAATCCGTTGCCATAATCTCACCTCACAACATAGTGTAAATAATCGTTTCTTTACGCTCATTATATTATGAAGCAATCAAATTGTCAATATGCAGAATTGTCAGCTCTTTTGTGAGTAAGATAATAAGCAAGATAATAAGTAAGAACTTCTGAAAAAATCAAGAGCTATACAGCTAATCAAATCAGCTGATATAGCTCTTATTGTTATCTCATACCCGATAACGGAGTGTAAACTGTACTATTTCGCAGATATTCTTTCATCTTACCGCTGAGCAACAATCTGACATAGCTCATCGGCTCGTTGTAAATGAGACAATCAAGTTCAGATGTTTCGTACATATTGTTAGCATATTCATCTTCAACTGCATCGCAGTCGATTGATACCATAGAACCGTCAATAAGTTTGACTTCTACGCAGGCGGTGTCAATATTGAACTCACAAGTTTTGATTCGATTTGTCATTGATAATTCCTCCCTTGATAAATTGTCAAATCCGTTGATATATAAGGCTTATACCGCAAGAGCCACTTCGTATGTAATCTCTTTGCTGTGACCGTCAAGCCAACGGTAATTACGGGTAAATTTCATAGTTCGTACGGGACATTTATTCTTAACCATCTGACCGCCTACGCTGCCTGCTTCCTTAGAAGTAAGGTCGCCGTTGTAACCGTCCTTAAGGTTAACGCCAACCTCTCTTGCAGCCTCCATCTTGAACTGGTCAAGAGCGGCTCTTGCCTGAGGAACAACTGAATTATTCTTTGACATTTCGTTTACACCCCTTCAAATTCAATTTGCGTTTGCCTTATTATTGTTGCAACTCATTCGGGGTTTATTAATGTTAATTTTTTGATTTATTTGAAAGATTTGAAACAAAAAATAATATGCTTAGTTCCATCCTCATTTGGTTTTATATTCTGTTCTTAATAAAGTCCAATGCAGTCATAGAAACCTCCGATTTTAAAGTAAAAACGCCTGACTATCAGGCGGCTTGGGATTTACTCGAAGTATTCGGAAACATCAGTTTTGTCGTTGTACTGTTTTCTTACGCGAACAACAACCGATCCGTCTTCCTGCTCAACGGTATCAACAATCTTATATCCGAGCTTTGCCGTAACCCATTCCGGGCTTCTGTGCAAAAACAAGGTCTGAAAAACACACAGTTCAAACTCACTTCACAGTAACATCTGTCTTTGTGGTTGTTTTCACAAAAACCAAACACAATAAACCTCATATAAAATATGAAAAGTTACTATTGAAAAAAGCAAATCAAGTGCTATAATAACCTTAAAATCATAAGTAAGTCGGTGATTATATGATTGCAAATATTATCGGCGCTGTTATTGCGGCGGCAGTCGGCCTTTTGATAGCCTTTGCAAACTATATTTTCTCAAAAAAAGTGCTTTTAAAATCTCCCGAAAAATACTCGGGCTCATTTGTTATCCGTCAGATTCTGCAGGTGGCATATCTTGTTTTGGTATATTTCATCGGTTCAAAAACACAGATTGCTGGCCTTGCATATCTTCTTGTTGGTGCGGTAGCAGGAATGACGGTGCCTATGTTTTTCTTCACAAAGAAACTTTTATTGCTTAATGACACGATAAAAACAAAGAAAACAGAAAGGGAGGATAAGACCGATGGGTGAAAAATCAGAGGTTATTATCAGTCTTTTCGGGATTCTTGATGTAACCGGCGAGGTTATCACAATGTGGATAATGCTTTTGGTTATCGCATTGCTTTCGCTGATTGTGAAAAAGAATCTCAAAGAAAGGCCCGGAAAATTTCAGAACATAATTGAAACCGGTATTGAATATCTTGACAATTTCTTTTCTGATATTCTCGGCAAAAAGAAATCAAGAAAATATTTTACTTTTCTTGCATCTCTCTTTATTTTTATTATTTTCTCAAACTACTCGGGATTGATTCCCGGAGTGGGTCTGACAGATTATGTAAAAGCCCCGACGGCATCGCTTTCGGTTACGGCGGCGCTCGGTGTTGTTACATTCCTGTTTTTACAGATTTCAGGTATAAGACACAACGCAAAGCATTATTTTAAACATTTTGTTAAACCGATGTTCTTTATGTTGCCGCTTCTTGTGCTTGATGAAATAATCAAGCCGGCATCTCTTGCGCTGAGACTTTACGGCAACATTTTCGGCGAAGAAACTGTTACAGAGGAACTTTACCATATCTTCCCCATTGGTGCTCCGGTGGTAATGATGGTGCTTTCTCTGCTCTTCTGCGCTTTGCAGGCAATGGTATTCACAATGCTCGTTTCGATTTATCTTGACGAGGTTACAGAATAAAATTTTTATATCTAAGGAGTAATTAATATGACTAATTCATCAATCATCGCAATCGCAGCGGCAATCGCAATCGCAATCAGCACACTCGGCCCCTCAATCGGTCAGGGTATAACAGCAAAAGCAGCAATGGAAAGCATTGCCCGTCAGCCTGACGCTGCAAAGGATATCCGTTCAACCCTCATCATTTCTCTTGCACTTATGGAAGCGCTCACAATTTACGGACTTCTTATCGCATTTATGCTTATTTCAAAAATCTGAGGAGTAAATTATGAATATTCAGCCATCCGTTATGGTCTGGACTGTAATTTGTTTTTTGATTCTTACGGTAATACTCAAGAACCTGCTTTTCACTCCGCTTCTTAAAATAATGGACAGCCGCCGCGAAAAAATACAGGCTGCCTCAAAGAAAAAAGAAGATATTGAAAAGTGTATTCTTGAGCATAAAAATCAGGCAGAAAAAGAAAAAACTCTGGCGGAAGAAAAAACCAGAAAAGAAACAAAACAAAAACTTGAGCAATTACAACTTCAGAGCAAAAAAGAAATCGAAACCGCACAAAGACAATGCATTGCCGATGTTCAGAAATACAGAGAAGGCATTACTGACGAACACGACAAAATCGTTTATTCCGTTGCTCCAAAAATGGAGACAGCGGCGGCTTTGTTTGCGAAAAATATTATCTCGCATAGGATATGATGTGTTATGCAAATACAATATGTAATAATTAATTTTATTATTCTTCTTGTTATTCTTGTTCTTGCAGGCAGAAAAACCGTAAAGCGCATATTCGGCGGCCGACTTGAAAAGATTAACAAGGAACTTGATGAAGCAGAAGAAATCGAAAGGCTTGAAATGCCCGTTTTTGAATCAGTTTCCGAAGAATCTTCCGAAGATGTTCTCGACGAAGAAATTCTGAAAATAAAAACACAAACGGAAGAAAAAATTGCTTCAATAAATGCTTTCGGTGAAAGAGAATACAGCGAAATCCACCGTCAGATGATCGAGGATGCGCGAAAAGAACTCTTCTCCGTTATGAAAGAAAATGTAATCAAACTTTTCTCCTATGAAAAATATGCAAATGAAATAAAATCCCTCGACAGTCAGGTAATCGATACCATACTTTCGGAAATTTGCCTCACCCCCGGCGACATGGCTTATCTCAAGCACCATGACGTTCTTTATGTTACCCTCACATCAGCATTCCCCCTTGAAAAAGAGATTGTTGAAAAGGTTGATAAGGCAACAACGGAACTTCTTGAAAGCGTGGGAGGAAAAACGTCTCTTTGGGTGCTTGAAGATTCCTCTCTTATAGGCGGTCTTAAACTTCGTATAGGCGATACCGTTTATGACGGTACGGTAAGTGAAGAACTTTATCACTTTGAAAAAAATATGAACCATGAGCCGATTATGGATGATGATACCGTAGGACTTCTCATCCGGGAATTCACGCAGAAAGCCGAAGAATTCAGACCGCAGATTCATAAATATCAGTTGGGCCGTGTTATGACGGTTTCGGACGGCATTTGCTGGATGGACGGTCTTGCCGATATTATGTACGGCGAGGTTGTTGAATTTGAATGCGGTGAAACGGGAATGGTTCTCGATATTCAGCAGAACAGAATCGGCTGTGTTATTTTCGGCGAATTTTCCAATATCGAATCGGGCAGCCGTGTAAGAAGAGTCGGCACAATAGCATCCGTTCCCGTCGGCGAATGCCTTCTGGGCAGAGTTGTTGATGCTCTCGGCAATCCCATTGATGCAATGGGCTATCTTCCTTATAAAAGCACAAGACCCATTGAATATAAAGCGCCCTCAATCCTTGACCGTTCTCCCGTAAACTCACCCTTGCATACCGGTATAAAGGCGATTGATGCTCTTGTTCCTATCGGTAAGGGACAGAGAGAACTCATCATCGGCGACAGACAGACGGGTAAAACCGCCATTGCCGTTGATACAATTATCAACCAGAAGGGCAAAAACACAATCTGCATTTACGTTGCAATCGGTCAGAAGGAAACTCTCGTTGCTGAAATCAAAGAAAAACTTCAGTCAAAGGGAGCGATGGAATATACAACCATTATTGCAGTGCCTGCTTCTTCCTCGGCAGCGCTTCAGTACATTGCACCTTTTTCGGGTTCGGCAATGGCTGAACACTTTATGTATGAAGGAAAAGATGTACTCATAGTCTATGACGACCTTTCAAAGCACGCCGTTGCTTACCGCGAACTTTCGCTTCTGCTTCACCGTCCGTCAGGCCGTGAGGCATATCCCGGCGATATATTCTATCTTCATTCAAGACTTCTCGAGAGAGCGGCTCATCTTTCCGATGAACTCGGCGGCGGTTCAATCACCGCTCTTCCCATAGTTGAGACCCTTGCAGGTGATATATCCGCATATATTCCCACTAATGTTATTTCAATCACCGACGGACAGATTTTCCTTGATGCAGAACTTTTCAATGAAGGTCAGAGACCTGCCGTAAATGTCGGCCTTTCGGTTTCCCGAGTCGGCGGTGCAGCGCAGAAACCCGTTATGAAAAAGATTTCCGCAAGTCTTCGCACAAGACTTGCTCAGTACAGAGAACTTGCCGAATTCATGCAGTTCGGTTCTGATATTGACGACGCAACAAAAGCAACTCTCGATTCGGGCAAACGCCTCACAGAGGCTCTCAAGCAAGGAAGATATGCCCCTGTTGCGGATGAACTGCAAGCCGTTCTTATCTATGCCGTCAGCGAAGGATACACAAAGAATATTGCCGTTGAAGATATGGAAAGATTTGAAAAAGAACTTTTCCGCTTCTTTGAGAGCGAAAAGGAATCTGTTCTTTTTAAAATCAAGAACTCAAAAAAATTGGATGATACCCTCAGGCAAGAACTTAATAAAGTTATTGCTGAATTCACCGAGAGGTTCTGATTATGCCCACGATACAAAATCTTAAAAAGAAACTGCAGGTAATTCTTTCAACACAAAAACTTACTCAGGCAATGAAAACGGCTTCTACGGTCAAATATTCAAAACTTTCCGCTCTCTATTCGGATTATGAAAAATACGAAGAGCAATGCAACCGTATGTACCGTAATTACCGCAAGGATTTCAACTCTGTTTTTTCGGTTAAAAATCCCGACGCGCCGATTTTATACATTGTTATGACTTCAAACAAAGGAATGTGCGGAAGTTTCAATACAGAACTCATCTCGTTTTTTGAGAATATTTTTCGCAAACAAGAAACCGAGCCCGTTATTCTTTGCTGCGGTAAAAAAGGTAAGGACTATCTTGACAGCAAAAAAATTCCTTACAGCAAATCATATATTTTTCCCGATATACCGTCATATCAGGATGCGTGCGGACTTTTTGACAATATCAGGAAACTGATGGAAAACGGAAAAATATCTTCAGTGAAAATCATATATTCTCAATATCAGAACATGATGAAGCAAAGCCCCGTATGCGAGGATTTGTTTACACCTGATAAAGAATCGGCAGAATGCGAAGAGCCTTTGTTTGTTCCCGATAAGCAAACTGTTATAAGCCAAACTGCCGAAAAAATCCTGATTTCAATTCTTTATAAAAAAATACTTGAAACCGCACTCGGTGCTCAGGCAGCAACGCTGACAACAATGCGCAGTGCATACGATACCGCGTGCGAATACAGCGCTCAACTTGAAACGGAAATAAACCGCAAGCGTCAGAGTCAGGTTACCGCCGATGTTCTTGAAGTTTCGGCAGATTATTCAAAGGAAGGGGAAGTGTAATTTATGGCAAAAGGTTCTGTGGGAATGGTGCAGAGAATAACAGGTCCCGTTGTCGATATTCTTTTCGATATAAATGAAATTCCCGATATTTTTAACGAAGTTAACGTTCAGGTAAACGACGAATTATATACCCTTGAAGTTTCGCAGCATCTCGGAAACGGTGAGGTAAGATGCATATCAATGAACCCCACCGACGGTATGTCAAGAGGCATGAAAGCAACCGACACGGGAGAACCCATCAAAATCAGTGTCGGCGTTGAAACTCTCGGAAGAATGGTCAATGTTACGGGAAAACCTATTGACCGCGGCGAGCCGATAAAAACAGAAGAACAGTGGCCGATTCATCATCCCGCTCCGTCTTTTGCAGAGATTGTTTCGTCCAACGATATACTCGAAACCGGCATAAAGGTTATCGACCTCATGACCCCCTATATAAAAGGCGGAAAAATCGGTCTTTTCGGCGGTGCCGGTGTCGGAAAAACAGTTCTCATCATGGAACTTATCCGTAACGTTGCTTTTGAACACGACGGCTACTCTGTTTTTGCAGGTGTCGGTGAGCGTTCAAGAGAGGGCAATGATCTTTGGAACGAAATGAATCAGTCGGGAGTTATTGATAAATCAGCCCTCGTTTTCGGTCAGATGAACGAAACTGCCGGTGCAAGACTCCGTGTTCCCCTTGTGGGACTTACAATGGCTGAATATTTCCGCGAAAAATCACACAAAGATGTTCTTCTTTTTATTGATAATATTTTCCGTTTCACTCAGGCAGGCAGTGAGGTTTCGGCGCTTCTGGGCAGAATGCCGTCAGCCGTCGGTTACCAGCCTACCCTCGCCTCTGAAATGGGCAAATTGCAGGAAAGAATTGTTTCAACGGGTAACGGTTCAATAACATCCGTTCAGGCTGTTTATGTGCCTGCCGATGACCTTACAGACCCTGCTCCCGCAACAACATTCTCGCATCTTGATGCAACCACCGTTCTCTCAAGAAAAATTGTTGAACTCGGTATCTATCCTGCAGTTGACCCTCTTGAATCATCATCAAGAGCGCTTTCTCCCGATTTTGTCGGTGAAAGGCACTATAAAGTTGCAAAAGAAACTCAACGAGTGTTGCAGAAATACGCGGAACTTCAGGATATAATCGCAATTCTCGGTATGGACGAACTTTCGGCAGAAGATAAACAAACAGTAAAAAGAGCCAGAAGAATTCAACGCTTTATGAGTCAGCCGTTCCATGTTGCGGAAGGTTTTACGGGTCAGGCAGGTATATATGTACCGCTTGAAAAAACTGTTGACAGCGTTGAAAGCATTCTTTCAGGTGAACTCGATATGATTCCCGAGCAGTATTTCCTTATGTCAGGAACAGCCGATGACGTATATTCCGCTTATAAAAAGGAAAACGGGTGACGGATATGAAAGATGTTCTTACCGTTAAAATTTTCACCGTCGGGCATCGGATCCCCGATATTGAATGCGACAGCGTACGTTTGCCGATTTCAGATAATGTGAAAGGTGAATTTTCAGGCTCTTACGGAATAAGAAAAGGTCATGCAAATGCAGTGTTTTCTCTTAAAGCAGGAAAAATAAAATTAACTGCGAACGAAAAAACTGTTTTTGAAGCAGATATTTCCGACGGTTTTGCAACGGTTGAAAACAATGAGGTGTGCATAACCGTCAGCGATGTGAAAGAATAATCAAATATATAAGACACGAGAAATCACATTTTGTTTCTCGTGTCTTTTACTTTGTTACAAACAATTCAGGGCTGTCTTTGCTTTGAAAGACAGCCCCATATGGTTTTATTTATTCGCCGAGAAAATATCTGCCGTAAGCGTCTGCCGCTTTAAGTGCTGCGCAAACCTTTTCAGGAGTTACTTCGAAGGGCATATTGTGGAGAGTGTCACCCTCTGCGCAAGCTGCTGTTGCAACTGCCATAAGCTTTTCGTCAGTAACTTCTGTAATGCCGAGCTCTTTAAACGTTACGGGCAGACCGAGCTCAATGCAAAAGCTGATGATTCTTTCAAGCTCATCGCCGTCAACGTTTTCAAGAACAAGCTGTGTGAGTGTACCGAAAGCAACCTTTTCTCCGTGATACATATGATGGCATTCGGGAAGAACGGTAAGACCGTTGTGGATAGCGTGTGCACCTGCAAGACCGCCGCTTTCAAAGCCAATACCGCTCAGAAGTGTATTTGCTTCAATAACCTTTTCAACAGCCTCTGTGCAAGCGCCTGCCTCAAGAGCAATCTTTGCCTTTACGCCTTCATCCATAAGTGTGTCAAAGCAGAGCTTTGCAAGTGCCATTGCAGAAGTCGGAGGCCAAGCGGTCT
>JAZSCL010000192.1:0-2233 GCA_045602905.1 Acutalibacteraceae bacterium | reverse complement strand
TTTGATGTGGTGACTTTATCACGCATCAAAGCCTTTTTGGGTCCGTGGCCGAGAGCTTTGGAAACGGCAGGGTTAAAAGAACCGAAGATAATGCCCTCCGAAAATAAAAAGAAGAAAAAACAACAGACAGCTTTCAAAAAGGAGACAAACGGCAATGACTAAAAAAATTATCAGTATATTTATCATTCTTGCGATGATTTTAACTGCAATACCCTTAACAATATCTGCTAGCGAACCTGATACAGTTTATATTTCAATCAGCAATGACAGTCAGTTTGTAACCGACAGCAACGGCACTTCAATGGCATTTTATCCCGTGACCCTTGATGAGCTTGCAGAGATTGATCTCAGCGATTATTATCTTGACGGATATGCATACGATGCAGACGGTGACAATGTTCCCGAGCTCACTGCACTTCACCTTTATATTTATGTTCACGAAATAATACTCGGACTTGATTGGTCGGATGTTAACATCAGCGGAAGTGCAGGAAGTATTTATTTTGCAGGCGGGCTTTTCGGTTTCTCCGATGAAAATCTCCGCTATGACCTGAACGGTGCTTATCCTGCAGTTGACGGTTGGGGCCTTACGGCAGACCGAATCGTTCTCAACAACGGTGACTTTCTGAATATTGCGCACTACACAAGCTGGGCGTTCTGGGGTGACAGCACAACAGGATTCCATTACTTTACCGATTCACAAGGAAATCTCAATCATACATATAACACTTCCGTTAATGAAGAACTTGAGCTTGGTTTGGTTCGCAGTTATTCAGACTGGATGAACGGCGGAGCTGCGGCATTTGACCCTGAAATGGGTTATACCGTCTATTACGGAACCGCTTACGGTGTTCCCACAGGCAGCACAGCCACAGACGATAACGGACTTGTAAATATTTCGTTCCCCTCAGGAGGAACATGGTATGTATGGACTGACGGCGGTTATGGTATGGAGAATCCTGCAGATATCGTTTCCGCACCTGCATTTGCAAGTGTAAACGTAAAGTCCGAGGCAGCAGATCCCATTGATGTTTACGTTACTGTTGCTGACAAAGGCGAAGTAGTGATGGCAAACGAGGTTGTTGCTGTAATCGACCTTGATAAGAGCGGTGATTTTAATGTGGATGAAGTTTTATTCGCTGCTCATGAAGATGCTTATGACGAAGGTGCCCAAGCAGGTTACGCCTCCGAAATGACTCCTTACGGTCTCAGTATCACTAAGCTTTGGGGAAATGACAGCGGAAACTGCGGCTATTGGCTCAACGACACTTCATGCTGGAGCCTTGCAGACACAGTAAACGCAGGTGATTCGGTTGTCGCATTCGTTTATCAGAATACTGAAGTCTGGGATTCCTATTCAAAATTCTCGCAAAACAGTTATACCGCTATGGCTGAAACTTCTGCCATTGTGACTCTTGAAAAAGCGGGATATGATGCAAACTGGAACACGGTTTTTGAGGCTCACAAGGGTGCAGCCCTGAAAGTTTATGACAGCGCATTCAATGAAATCGCAGCAGAAGCGTATAAAGTCACCGATAACGGCGACGGAACATACTCCGTGATTGTAAAGAACATCGGCGAATATACCGTTGCCGCTTATGACAACGCAACACCTATTGTTCCCGCACTTTGCACACTTACTGTTACGGAAAATCCCGATGTTGTATATGCCGATGCAGTTGAAGCAAAAATCGATGACATCGGCAATGTGAATATTTTTAATTACAAAAAGATTTATGCAGCCCGTGAAGCATACGATGCACTCACCGATTCACAGAAAACGCTTGTTGAAAACTATTTCGTTCTCACCGATGCAGAAAATTCTTTCGCAGCCTTGCTTGCAGATGCTTCGGATGCAGACCACAAGGCAATTTATGAAGCAACGGGTACATACATAAATTCTCTCGGCACGCCTTTCGTTGGTTCTGTCGGCGGCGAATGGATGGTAATTGACCTTACCCGTTCAGGCTACGGTTGTCCCGATGGCTATTACAAAAATGTTGTTGAATATGTAAACAACAATATCAATGATAAAGAGCAGCTCCACAGAGCAAAGTCAACAGATAATTCACGAGTTATTCTCGCTCTTACTTCGGCAGGCTATGATGTAACCGATGTTGACGGTCATAATCTTCTTATGGGTCTGACCGATATGACATATCTGAAAAAGCAGGGTATCAACGGTCCTATATGGGCATTGATTGCATTTGACAGCCACGGCTATGAAATTCCC
>JAZSCL010000191.1:0-3105 GCA_045602905.1 Acutalibacteraceae bacterium | reverse complement strand
ATGCTTTTTGTTTTCAACAGCGGTAAATATTCTGTCGTAATCGCAGATGATACCTGCAAGGTCAACGGGGATAATTGCCTTGGTTTTTTCTGTTATTGCCGCTTCCATGAGGTCGTAATCCATTTCGAATGAATCGGGTTTACTGTCGATAAACACTACCTTTGCACCCGTATGGATTGCAGCCGATGCAGATGCAGTATAGGTGTAAGCAGGTACGATAACCTCGTCACCTTCGCCGATTCCGAGCACACGCAGATTCAGTTCAAGAGCCGCAGTTGCGGAATTAAGACATGCAACCTTTTCCGTACCGCAGTATTCTGCGAGTCTGCGTTCAAACTCTTTCGTTCTCGGACCTGTTGTTATCCAGCCCGAGCGAAGAGCTTCGCATACTTCGTTTATTTCTGCCTCGGTGATATCGGGAGGACTGAAGGGAATGTTTACCATGGATTAACCTCTTTCTTAGTTTCCTGTTTTATAAGTGGGCACCATTTCCTTAACCTTTTCGGTTATTTCGGGATTGTTTTCATATGCAGCCTGCATGAGTTCATCAAGCTGTTTCTGGAATAAATCGGTGTCAAACTGAATAGGTGTACCGATATGGATAAGCTTATTGGGAGTTCTTTGAAGTCCTTCTTCTTCCATAAGCTTTTCTTCATAAAGCTTTTCGCCGGGTCTTAAGCCGGTGTATTCAATTTTGATGTCAACATCGGGCTTGAGCCCCGAAAGCTTGATAAGATTTCGGGCAAGGGTGTCGATTTTTACGGGTGAGCCCATATCGAGAACGAAGATTTCACCGCCATGTGCATCTGCACCTGCAAGCAGCACAAGCGATACTGCCTCGGGAATTGTCATGAAATATCTGATGATTTCGGGGTGAGTGACGGTTACGGGACCGCCGTGTTCAATCTGATGCTTGAAAAGGGGAACAACCGAGCCGTTTGAGCCGAGCACATTGCCGAATCTTACCGCAACAAACTCCGTTCTGATGTTTTCGGGAACACCGTTTGAATAAAGAGAGCCTTCTTCTTCAAGATGAGTGAAGAGTCTGGGGATATCTCTCTGACGGTTTTCCTTGATTTTTCTGTCAAACGCCTGAATAACCATTTCGCAAAGACGTTTGCTTGCACCCATTATATTTGTGGGATTAACAGCTTTGTCAGTGCTGATGAGCACAAATCTGTCGCAGTTGTTAACCATTGCGGCATAGGCTGTTTTGTATGTGCCGATAACGTTGTTTTTGATTGCTTCACAGGGGCTGTCCTCCATGAGAGGAACGTGCTTGTGAGCCGCTGCGTGGTAAACGATATCGGGGTGGAAACGCTTGAAAACGCAGTCAAGCCTTCTTGAGTCACGCACGGAGCCGATTAGAACTTCAAGCTTCATGTCGGGATACTTGTCCTTAAGCTCCTGCTGGATTGCGTATGCGTTGTTTTCGTAGATATCAAAAATAATAAGTCTTTCGGGCTTGTGAGCCGCAACCTGACGGCAAAGCTCGCTGCCGATTGAGCCGCCGCCGCCCGTGACGAGAATTGTTTTGCCTTTGATGAGGTCATAAACCTCTTTCATATCGGCGTTGATAGGTTCTCTGCCGAGCAAATCCTCAACGGAAACATCTTTGAGAGCACCTGCGGTTATTCCGCTGTTTACATACTGATAGAAGTCGGGAAGTGTTTTTGTTTCGCAGCCGGTTTCTTTACAGATATTGACAATATCTCGGATGTTTTCCTTTGAAGCACTTGGCATTGCAATGTAGATTCTGTCAATATTGTATTTTTCAACGTTGTGCAGAATATCATCACGTCCGCCGACAATCTGAACGCCGTCAAAGAAACGGTTTTGTTTGTCGGGGTTGTCATCGATCATACAGATAACTCTGTCTTTGTTTGCTCTTGTTTTCTGAATGTTTTCAAGCAGCATTCTGCCTGCATCGCCTGCACCGATAATCATTACTCTGTGGCAGTTGCGTTCGCCTGTGTCTGTTCCGAAAAGCTGAGGGAAAGCAGAGAATATTCTGTATGAAAATCTTGCGGCAAGGAGCATAAGAACCTGCAGTCCGCTGCCGATAAGATAATATGAGATGGGCATTCTTTGGAAGAGAACGGTAATCAGAATAATATGAATTGCCGACACCGCAAGGCTTCCGACAGCTGCTCTCATAAGTTCTCTTATGCTCACATATTCCCACACACTGTGATACATACGGAGAAGATAAAAAACAACAAGGCTGATTATGATATATATGGGAAGAAAGTTTACATACGGGTCAAGATATTTATCAGGTATTTCAGAAAATACGCCGTCAAATCTTATCCATAAGGCAAAGAAATAGGAAACGCTGATTACCATAATATCATAAGCCATAAGGAAGAATGCTTTTATATGCCAGGTTTCAATATGAAATTTTCTTTTACCGGAGGGAGACTTCGATAACTTCAAATCAATCAAATCCTTTATTTTCTCTTATATATCGTCGTGCTTGGAACTTTTATGTTTTTTCTTTTTGTGTCGGTGTTTGCTTTCTTCTCCGTAGCCGTAACCGTATCCATAGCCGTATTTACCGTATCCATAACCGTAGCCGTAACCATATCCATAGCCGTATCCGCCGTAACCGTATCCGTAACCGGAAAGTCCGCTGATTGTTCCGTTGAGAACACAGCCGAGAATTCTGATATCGGTTGACATAAGGTTATCGAGAGTGTTTTTAACTCTTGAGATTCTTACGGCATCCTGATATGTAACGAAGATTGCAGCATCCGCATACTGAGCAATGAACATTGCATCGGAAATAAGTCCGCAGGGGGGAGTATCAACGAGAATGTAGTCATATTCATTACGGAGAGCTTCAAACATCTGCCTGATGTTGCCTGAGCTGAAATATCCTGGTCCTTCTTCACTTTCTTCACCGACAGTGGGAATGAGAAGGCTGATTCTGTATTTCTCAAGATATGCGATTTTATAGAGATCCGTAACGGTTTCGTACTCAATGCTTTCCGGATCAATTTCAAGCAAAGGAGCGATACTCGGATGACGGATATCAGCATCAACCAGAATTATTTTTTTGTTCTGATCGGCAAGTGCAAGAGCAAGGTTTGTAACGATTGTTGT
>JAZSCL010000190.1:0-5881 GCA_045602905.1 Acutalibacteraceae bacterium | reverse complement strand
ACTCGAAGCAGTGTTCTTCGATAAGCATTTGAAAAGCTGTAAACATTGCGGAAAGAAATTTGCGTATGACGGCAGAAAAGCTTATTGTTCCGAGTCTTGCAGAAAAGAGGCTCATAAAATTATGAACGCGGCGAGAGTCCGTAAACACAGAGAAAAGAAAGAAGGTGAAAGATGACAAAACCGCAATACGGAATACTGAGATTTGCAAAATACAAGGGTCCCGAAATCGGCAGGATTGAAGCACATAACGAGCGCACAAAAGAAAATTATGCGAGTAATCCCGACGTTGATACCGAGAGAAGTAAATACAATTTCCATCTTGTTAAGCCGAACGGCAAATACCGTGCGGAAGCCGAAAAACAGATTGCCGAAGTCGGTTGCAGAACAAGAACGGATAGTGTAAGAGTTGTTGAAACACTTATAACAGCAAGTCCCGAATTTTTCAAGGATAAGAAAAAAGCACAAATCAAAGAATACTTTGAACACGCTCTGAAATTCATTCTGAAACACGTTCCGCAAGAAAGAATTTTATCGGCGGTAATTCACATTGATGAAAAGACACCGCATATGCATCTGTCGTTTGTCCCGATAACGGAAGACGGCAGACTAAGTGCAAAAGACATAGTCGGCAACAGAAAAAAGCTGACCTGGTGGCAGGATGAATTCTGGAAACACATGGTAAAAAAATATCCCGATATGGAACGGGGCGAAAGTGCAAGCGAAATGGGCAGAGAACATATTCCTCCTAGGCTTTTCAAACAAGCCGTAAAGCTGAACAAACAAAGAGAAATGCTGATGAACTTACTGACGGAAATCAATCCGCTGAATGCAAAGAAAAAAGTTGCAGAAATCGAAGCGTTGCTTGATGAATACATCCCCGGTGTTGAGCAGATGAAGACAAAGCTGAAAAAATATGATGCAACGTATAAGACACTTAAGACAGAGATAACAGAGCTTGAGAAAAAGCTCGATGACAGTAAAGAGAGCACACTCAAAAAACTTGAGGTTTCCCGTAAACTTCAGGAATACGAAGAACTCAAAAAAGCAGTTGAAGACATACCGCCCGAAATTCTCGGTGTGTATAAAAATAGAGGCAAAATCTCAACGCAGATTCATAAGACAAATTTAGAATAAAGTTATCGAAGAAAGGAGAAAATTTTATTGGATAACCTCAGCACTGATTATTACATTTCACCTGATGAAGGGAAAGAAATAATCGCTTTGTGGCTGGATATGTGGATAAAATATCTTGAAGATTAAAATCTCATAACCATACATAAAAAGACGGTAGTAACAAACCAAAGTTACTACCGTCTTTTTTGCTGTTTACTTATCGATAAGAAAAAAAGATACCCAAACTAAACCTTCTTCATAGACTAGTTCGGATATCAAGTGTTTGGTGACCCGGACGGGACTCGAACCCGTGTTACCGCCGTGAAAGGGCGGTGTCTTAACCGCTTGACCACCGGGCCAAAATTATGGTAGCGGCAGTTGGATTTGAACCCACGACCTACCGGGTATGAACCGGTTGCTCTAGCCTCTGAGCTATGCCGCCATTTAACTGCCCTCACCAAAGAGCTTGTTTATTATATTATATCATTCCCGTTTTGTCAACACTTTTTTTGAAAAAAATTAAAAAATTTTTGGTCGGATAATTTTATGTGTCCGTTGCAACGGGATTTTGTTTGTGATAAAATGAAGTTAAGAAAGGAGTGAATACGGATGAAGAAAAGAAAAATCCTTATCGGAACGGGAATTCTCGGTGCACTGGGAATAGCTGCCATTGGTGCTGAAGGCTTTAAGGTTGCCTGCGTTGCAAACAGAAAAAGAAAGCCTGCATCTGACCCGAAAAGAATGCTCCGTGAGGAATTAAGAAAGAAAAACAACAATTATTTTTATTCACACAATCCCGAGGACCTTGAAATCCTTTCTCCCGAAATGCTCAGACTGAAAGCATGGTATGTGCCTGCAGAAAAAGAAACCAAAAAGTTTGCAATCTGTGTTCACGGCCACAATTGCAACGGTCCCGATGAATGCAGCCATCTGTTTCCTTTTTATCACGAAACAATGGGTTATAACTATCTTCTCCCCGATTTGAGAGGACACGGACGAAGCGACGGAAAATATATCGGCTTCGGTGCACTTGATTATAAAGACCTGAAATTATGGATTGATTATCTTGTTGACCGTTTCGGCGAGGATATCGAAATTGTTCTTCACGGAATCTCAATGGGTGCGGCAACCTGTATGCTTGTCAATAACACAGA
The DNA here is from genome assembly GCA_045602905.1 of Acutalibacteraceae bacterium. Lineage (GTDB taxonomy): Bacteria > Bacillota > Clostridia > Oscillospirales > Acutalibacteraceae > CAG-177. The sequence continues at coordinate 3,614 of JAZSCL010000190.1, read as the reverse complement.
CCCTCAGCCGCAGGTTAAGGTTATAGTTGAGGACTGCGGATTCACGAACGCATTCGAGGAAGTTTCCAACACCATGAAGGATTACAAGCTTGCCCATACTTCGGACTTCTTTGCTTCGGTTGCAAACATATACTGCAGAAAAATTTCAAAATATGATCTGAAGAAGGATGCCGATCCTCTCGGCACAATGGCGAATGCAAAAAATCCGGTTTTGTTTATTCACGGCGAGGAAGATACCTATGTTCCGTTTGAGATGTGCCGACGCCTTTATAATGCGTGTCCAACGGAAAAGGAAATATTTACTGTGCCCGGTGCCGTGCATGCCTACAGCTATTACGATGCCAAGGATGAATATGACGAGAGAGTCAAAGCGTTTATAGAAAAATATATTTAAAAATAAGGGAATGCCTCGTTGCTTTAATGAGACATTCCCGATTTTTATTTGCTCTCAATGATTTTAGCCAAATCTCCCTGACTTCTGAGCCACATATCTATGCCGTTTCCGTAGGATTCGGCTGTTATGGTGTAAACATTTTTTTCTTTTTTTATTATTTTGGCAGTGGGAAGTCTGTCAAGAATCGCTTCGAGCACACCCGAATATTCAAAAGTAACCTTTTTCAGCTTGCCTGAATACATAAACTGGATTCTTTTTCTGAATTCGCCGTCATTGAATCTTTCACGGTAGGGAACAGAGAAGGAATCGCCCGTTTCTTTGACATCGGCAATGCGGTCAATTCTGAAAACTATGGGATAATCCACCGTATTGTCCGCAGTGAAAGCGATTAGATAAAAATAGAATTCCGAAAACATAATCGACACGGGTTTAACCGTTTTTTTGCTTTCTTTTCCGTCTTGTCTGGTGTAGTAAAAGCTGATTACACGCTGATTTGTTATGTATTCCGAAAGCTTCCAGATAGGCGAAAGCAGGTGCTTTTTATGCTGAAGAGGTACATAGTTGACAAATTCATTGCGGATAATATTTTCTGCGGTTGACCTGTCGGCGGGTGCAATCTGCATAATAAGCTTCTCGATGAGCTGCGAAAGCTCGTCTTTTCTGAAAGCACGGCTTTCAAGAAGAATTTTGCAAAGGGCAAGAGCCTCTTCGTTTGTTACCCATTCACGCTCAAGACGCACAAGATAATAGCAGTTTTTTGCTCTGTCATATCTTACGGAAGCTTCAAAATCCGTGAAATGAGTTTCCGCAACATATGCTCTCAGATCGTCGATGTCACGCTGAATTGTTTTTACGGATACGCCGAAATCTTCTGCAAGACGCTGTTTGCTGACTTTTTCGCCCTTGTTGAGTCTTTCGTAAATATTGAGCAGACGGAAGCCTTTGTTTTCTCTGAAATTGAATCCATGATCCATAAATCATCACCTCTGCAACAAATTATAATATAATAATATGGTCACAATATGTCCATTAAGTTCGCTATAATGTAGATATTAGCACAATGAAACAAAAAAATCAACTTTTGTATGGTAAAGTGACAAAAAATATGATATAATTAAATCATCCCTATAAAGGAGGAATTTACTTGAAAACATTCAAACAAATTATGGCTATACTTTCAGCGGCGGCAATCATTTTTTCGCTTGCGGCTTGCGGAGACGAAACTCCCGTTGAAACCACAACCTCAACAACAGCAGAAACCGTTGCTTCAACTGTAACAACAACCGAAGAGGTGACAACGACTCAGATTACAACCGAAGCGGCAACTGAAACAACTACTGAAGCGACAACCGAAGCACCCGCCACAACGACCACTACCACAACGACCACTACTGCTGCAACAACCTCTGCTGCCACGGCGACTACCACAAAGAAACCCACAACAACCAAAAAAGCAACAACAACCAAAAAGCCTACAACCACGAAGAAGCCGACTACCACTAAAAAACCCACAACCACAAAGAAACCTACAACTACAAAGAAACCGACCACAACCAAAAAGCAGGTTGTTGCTCCCACCAAGGTTGCGGATATCGTGAAGCTTTATAATACCGCAACAGCAACAGCCGCAACATCAAAGCCCGGCTACAGCAAAACAACGAACACAAAGCTTACAAGCCTTGAAATGGGTGCACTCGCAAGAATTGAGGCAGTGCGCAGCACAATCGGCGATTTTCTCGGCGAGGGCACGAACAGTTCAACCGTGAACAAAGGAACATTCGACGGCAATTCGCTTGTAAAGAGCACTCTCACCGCAGATGATGTTTCATCGGCAACCTGCACCCTTTCAAGCGATAAGAAATATTACACGGTAACAATTGTTGTCAAGGGTGAAACAAATCCCGTCAAGGGAAGCAGCAAGCTGAGCAAATTCACCAAGGATTTCAAGGATAACAACGAAATCAAATCGGGTCTTGCGGATGTGGGAGCAAGTGTCGGCACAATAAATATAACAACCTCGGATGTAAAGATAGTTGCCAAAATCTCCGTTGACGGCAACAAGCTTTCATCTCTCACTCACAGCTTCAAAATGGATGCAACCCTCAAAAAGGTCAAGTATACTATCGTTTCCGTAAACGAAGCCAAGGCATCGCTTGAAACAACGGTTACATATTCAGCATTCAAATACTAAAATCAACACCCGTCAGACCGAAATCTGACGGGTGTTTTTTTGAAATATTATTGTTCGTATGCAGTAAAACCAAAATCTTTGAGAGTTAATCCGAGTTTAAAGAGATCCGATGTCATTTTCAGGAAACCCAGCGTAACAGATGTTCCCGATGAAGCCAGTTTAGCAGCGGTGTTCTTGTGTTTCTCGTCGCCTTCATAATAATCATATTCTAACGGGTCATCTTTTTTGAATGTGCTGCCGTCAACGGTTCCCGTTATCTTGAAGGTATCGATATAATTCGATTCATAACGGAATTTGTTGCTTTCGGGGATAAAATCAAGTTCGAATGTTGTTACCAGCTCATTGTCATCCTTACTGTATGTATGAAGTATGGTATACATTTCATCACTTTCGGCATCATAATAAATGCGGAAGGTTATATTTTGGTTCTCGGGTGCGAAAGGCAGATAGTATAAGCTGTCACCCGATTTTTTGCCGTTTTTCATTACGCATTCGGCAAGAGTATTTATTGCCTGTGTGTTATCAAATGCATTGCATCTTGTGCAGACAGAATCTTTATAATCGTGTGAAGGTTCGGTATAGTTATCTTTGTATGATTTACCGCAGGAACAGGTATACAAGGTGAATCCTTTTTGTTTGCAAGTTGCGGGAGTTACTTTTTTGGAGTAAGAGTGTTTATGTTCGGTTTTTGGCGCAGCGGTAGTTGCGGCAGAGGTTGTTGTGACGGTTGTTGCTGTTGTGGTGGGTGCTTCGGTTGTTGCTTCAGTAGTTGCTTCGGTTGCTTTTTCTGTTGTGGTTTCTGTTGTGGTTTCTGTTGTTGATTCAGCAGTTGTGGTTTTTCCGATATCTTTTACAAATGCACCGCATTCGGAACAATAAGAAACATCTTTTAATAAACCTACTCCGCAATTGTAACAATATTTTTCTGCCTTTTCCTTACCGCAGGAAGACAATGAAAAAACCGTTAACAATGCCAGCAAAAAAGCTGAAATCCGTTTCATAATCAAATCGCCTCTTTTATTTATAATC
>JAZSCL010000189.1:0-26402 GCA_045602905.1 Acutalibacteraceae bacterium | reverse complement strand
TCTTGAAATGGCAAAAATTCTCTTTCCCGATAAAACTCCCGTTATTTTTGATGACCTGACGGAATATGATTTCGGTGAATTTGAGGGAATGACTGCTGAAGAGCTTAAGGATGATCCCGATTTTATAGAATGGCTTAAGGGTTCAGAGGATGCAGGCGCTCCTTTCGGTGAAACAAACGGTGAATTCCGACAGAGAATCTGCAGCTGCTTCAAAAAAATTGTTGACGGCATTCTGAAAACAGATAACAGATCTGTTGCAATCGTCACTCACGGCGGTGTTATTATGACAATAATGCAGTATTTTGCATTGCCCGAAGCTCATATGCACGAATGGATGATGGAAAACGGTTGCGGTTACACTCTGAATGTTGACAGACGGATATGGGATAATTTCACAAAAGCCGAGGCATTTGCGAAGATCCCGTTCAAGATGTATGAAGATGATCCCGAAATTGATGATTATGATTGGGATTCTGAATTTGATCCAGCTGAATTCAAGGGATTTTACACACCTCAGGAGGACGAATAATGATCACACAGGAAAAAATCGACAGAATAAATCTTCTTGCAAGGAAGTCAAAAGCAGAAGGTCTCACCGATGAAGAAAAGCTTGAGCAGGAGAAATTGAGACGGGAATATATAGAAGCATATAAGGTATCTCTGAGAGCACAGCTTGATAATACTGTTGTTGTCCGTCCCGACGGTTCAAAAGAACGCCTTTCCGACAAGAAAAAAAAGAATTAAGTCATAAACTCAATACAATAAAAAGAACAAGTCCGGAAAATCAGCGGACTTGTTCATTTTTATATTTGTCTTTTTTCAGCTTCGGAATAAAATCATATACATCATTTGATGCGGGAGGAGGGGACAGCTGCATATCATCAAGCGGCTTCGGGACAAATTCTTCGCTGTTTGCCGTCGGAAGCGGTCCCGCAAGTGTGCTGTCGGGCTTATCCGAAACTCTGCCGTATCTTTTAGCTTTTTCATCTTTATTCAGTCTGAACATATTATCACCATTAAATAATATGTGCTGAAAAACAGATTTTATTCAGTTATTCCGAAAATTTCTTTTGCATTTTTTGTTGTGATGTCAAGAAGCTCCTGAACGGGAATTCCTTTAACCTCTGCAATGAATTCAGCTGTGTATGAAATAAGAGATGAATCGTTTCTCTGACCTCTGAAGGGAACGGGCGTCATATAAGGACAGTCTGTTTCAAGAACAAGTCTGTCAAGAGGAACATATCTTGCAACTTCAACAGGCTTTTTTGCATTCTTGAATGTGACTGCACCTCCGAGTCCGATATACATTCCGAGGCTCACAATGTCTCTTGCCATCTCAACGCTTCCCGAAAAGCAGTGCACGATGCCCTGAGGTTTATAGGCTTTCAGCAGATTCCAAGTGTCTTCATGTGCTTCTCTGTCGTGAATGATAACGGGGAGGTGTAGCTTTTCTGCCAGCTTCAGCTGTTCTTCAAAAACCTTCTTCTGAACATCTCTCGGAGAAAAGTCATAGTGATAGTCAAGTCCGATTTCACCGATTGCCACACATTTTCTGTGAGAAGCAAACCGCTCCAGCTTTTCTGCATAATCACATTCTGTTTCTCCGCTTTCGTGGGGATGGATTCCTGCGGCAAAATAAACATAATCATAAGAATCTGCCATATCTGCACATTTTTCACAGGAAGAAATATCTGTCGCACAGTTCACGATTCCGCAAACGCCCTTTGACGGAAGTCCGGAAAGAAGGGTATTCAGATCGTCGGAAAATCTCTCATCATCGTAATGGGCGTGTGAATCAAAAATATTGTTATACATATTATCTGACCTTTGAGCCTGCGGGGATACCGTCAACGAAAATAACCTTAACATCGTCTTCACTGCAGTCAGCAGCAAGAATCATACCCTGGCTTTCTATTCCGCAAAGAGTTGCGGGCTTAAGGTTTGAAACAAGAATAACCTTCTTGCCGATGAGTTCTTCCGGCTTATACCATTTTGCAATGCCTGAAGCAACAGTTCTGTTTGCCGCACCGTCAAAAACAGTGAGCTTGAGAAGCTTTTTTGCTTTTTTTACAGGTTCGCAGGAAACGATTTGAGCAACTCTGAGGTCAACCTTTGCAAAATCTTCAATGCCGATTTTTGCAACGCCTGCAATTTCAGCTGCATTCTGAGCGGCAGCCATTTTTTCTTTCATTTCTTTTTCAATTTCAGCGAGCATAACTGCTGCATCAATTCTGTTGAAAAGGGGAGTTGCAGTGCCCACTTTGTTGCCGAGCTTTGCTTTTCCGAAAGTCTGAATGCTTTCATAGGTTGCTTCATCACAGCTAATCTGTTCAAGGATTGCCTTTGCTGTGTCGGGCATAAAGGAAGTGAGCTCGACAGCTATGATTCTGATAGCTTCAGTGAGGTTATATAAAACTGTTGAAAGACGGTTTTTCTTTTCTTCGTCCTTTGCAAGTGCCCAGGGAGCTGTTTTATCAATATATTTGTTGCTGCGTTTTGCTGAATTTATAACAGCTTCAACCGCATCAGCAATTCTGAAATCATCAAATGCCTTTTCCATTGCGGGAAGAGCAGAAAGAATGTCTGCCTTGAATGAAGCATCAAGCTCTTCTTCACAGCAGTTGCAGGGGAGAACACCGTCAAAATATTTGTTGATCATGGCAACAGTTCTGTTGACAAGGTTTCCGAGGGTGTTTGCAAGATCGGAATTATATCTTTCAATTATTGTTTCATAAGAAATTGAGCCGTCTGTTGCGTGAGGCATTTCAGAAAGAAGATAATATCTCACTGCGTCAACGCCGAATTTTTCTGTGAGCTCATCCGCATAGATAACATTGCCCTTTGATTTTGACATCTTATCTGTGCCGAAAAGAAGCCAGGGATGTCCGTAAACCTGTTTGGGGAGAGGCTCGCCCAGTGCCATAAGCATAATGGGCCAGTAAATTGTGTGGAAACGGATAATATCCTTTCCTACGATATGAACATCTGCAGGCCAGTATTTGTTATACTTTTCAGAGCTTTGTTCGGTATCATAACCCAGTGCCGTTATATAGTTTGAAAGAGCATCTATCCATACATAAATTACATGATCTTCATCAAATGTTACGGGAATACCCCATTTGAAAGATGTTCTGGAAACGCAAAGATCCTGAAGACCGGGCTTGATGAAGTTGTTGAGCATTTCCTTTTTTCTGCTTTCGGGATAAATGAAATCAGGATTGTTTTCAATGTGTTCTTCAAGCTGCCTCTGATATTTTGAAAGTCTGAGGAAATATGCTTCTTCCTTTGCAAGCTTAACTTCTCTTCCGCAGTCGGGGCATTTGCCGTCTTTCAACTGTGATTCGGTGAAAAAGCTTTCGCAGGGAACACAATAGTGTCCTTCATATGAGCTCTTATAAATATCACCCTGATCATAAAGCTTTTTGAAAATCTTCTGAACAGCCTTTTCGTGATAATCATCAGTTGTTCTTATGAAATGGTCATAAGTGGTGTTAAGATTATCGCATATATCCTTGATTTCACCTGCAATTTTATCAACATGCTGCTTGGGTGTTATTCCCTCAGCTTTAGCCTGTTCTTCAATCTTCTGACCGTGTTCATCAGTACCTGTGCAGAAAAATACATCATATCCCTGAAGTCTCTTGAAGCGTGCTATTGCATCAGTCAGAACTATTTCATAGGAATTTCCGATGTGAGGTTTTTTTGATGTATATGCTATGGCTGTAGTAATATAATATTTACCTTTATTCATAATGAAACCTCCGTATATTTTATCTTATTTTATATATTATACTCATTTTATTATAATTTTCAAGTATTATATCATATTTATGCTGACTCTTAAATTTGTCAAAATAACTTTACTTTTACTCTTTAGTGTGTTAAAATTAGAGACGAATATTAAAAGGCGGGTATTGATATGAACAGAATTAAAGACGAAAACACAGATTTTCTTTTTGAGTGTATATTGAAGCTTGAGACTCCTGAGGAGTGTTATGCTTTTTTTGAAGACTTGTGCACTGTTCCCGAAATCCGTGCAATGGCTCAGCGTGCTGCTGTTGCAAAGCTTCTCTATAATAAAACCGTTTATAATGATATAGTTGCAAAAACAGGTGCTTCCACTGCAACAATCAGCCGTGTTAACCGTTCTCTCGCATATGGAGCCGGCGGTTATGATATAGTATTCAATAAGTAATTATGGCATATGATTTTGTTTTTGCCTCTGTTTATGATGTTTTTACAGACGGCGTAGATTATGATTCAAGAGCAGAATACTTGTGTGAAATTCTGAAAAAACACGGAATTTCAGAGGGAACCGTGCTTGATGCAGCCTGCGGAACAGGCTCAATAAGCCGTTGTTTTCTCGAGCGCGGCTATGAGATAGTTGCAAATGATATTTCTGTTGCCATGCTCAATATTGCCCGTGAAAAGCTTGCTCCGTTCGGAGAAAAGGCTGTTCTGCTGTGTCAGGATATGTGTCAGCTTGATCTTTTCGGCACTGTTGATGCGGCTGTTTGCTGTCTTGATTCTCTTAATCATCTTGTCAGTGAAGAGGATTTTTCGGATGCGATAAAAAGCATCGGCACCTTCATAAGACAGAACGGTATTTTTATTTTCGATGTGAATACCGTATATAAACACAGAGAAGTTCTGTCTGACAGGACTTTTGTTTATGAGGATGATGATAACACATTTCTTGTGTGGCAGAATTCAGAATGTGATGAAGATGACATCGTAGAAATGTATATTGATATTTTTTCCGAAAATGAAGACGGCTCATATTGCCGGCAGAGTGACAGCGTGACAGAAAGAGCATATTCTGTAGGTTTTATTTCGGAAACTCTTAAGAATAACGGTTTTGATGTTTCGGACATCTTCGGAGATATGAGCTTTTCTTCTCCCGGAGATAATGAAGAAAGGATATATTTCGTAGCAAAGAAGAAATAACAGGTGAAGAATAATGGCACATTTAGTAAGAGGAATTTCAGATGACGGATGTGTGTTGGTCGTAGCTGCCGACACCACAGATATAAGTGAAACCGCAAGACAGTTTCATCACACTTCAAAGGTTTGCACCGCTGCACTCGGAAGAGCACTCACAGGTGCCTGCTTTATGGGAATTATGCTCAAAGGAGCAGACAGCTCAGTGACATTAAGGTTCAACGGCGGCGGCCCTGCCGGCTCAGTTATTGCCGTGTCGGATAACAACGGTAATGTCAGAGGATATGTTATGAATCCCGATGTCAGCCTTCCGCTCAACAGTAAAGGAAAGCTTGATGTTGGCGGTGCAGTCGGCACTGACGGGTTTCTGACAGTTGTAAAGGATATCGGAATGAAAGAGCCTGCTGTAGGTCAGATACCTCTGGTTTCAGGCGAAATAGCGGAAGATCTCACATCATATTATGCGATAAGCGAACAGATTCCCTCTGTCTGTGCACTCGGTGTTCTTGTGAACCCCGATCTCACGGTGGCTGTTTCGGGAGGATTTCTGATTCAGCTCCTGCCCACTGCTGATGACACTATAATTGAAAGAGTTGAAAAAGGTCTCAACGGCCTTGAGTCAGTGACCACGATGCTTGCACAAGGATTAACTCCTGAAGAAATCTGTAAAAAGGTTCTGCCCGAATTCAATGTCGAAGTTCTTGACACTTCAGAATGTGAATACAGATGTAATTGCTCAAGAGAAAGAGTTGAGAAGGCACTTATAAGTGTCGGAAAAGAAGAGCTCACTGATATGATGAATGATGACGGAACAGAGGTTAAATGCCATTTTTGTCCGTCTGTCTATAGATTCACTCCCGATGACATAAAGGAGCTTATTGCAAAAATATAATACAATTTTCAGTGTCAAAACTTTTTTGAAAAAATTTGAAAAAAATGAAAAAAAGGTATTGACATTTGATTGAAAGTGTTGTATATTTATTAAGCCGTAAGGGAAGTGAGTCATCCGCCAATAGGCGGCTGCGAAAAGTGGGAGTATAGCTCAGCTGGGAGAGCACCTGCCTTACAAGCAGGGGGTCACAGGTTCGAGCCCTGTTGTTCCCACCAAATGGCCCGGTAGTTCAGTTGGTTAGAACGCTAGCCTGTCACGCTAGAGGTCGACGGTTCGAGCCCGTTCCGGGTCGCCACCTTACGGTTTGCCTTTGTAGCTCAGTTGGTAGAGCAGCGGACTGAAAATCCGCGTGTCGTTGGTTCGATTCCGACCGAAGGCACCAATTTGCGGATGTAGCTCATCTGGTAGAGCGCCACCTTGCCAAGGTGGAGGTAGCGAGTTCGAGCCTCGTCATCCGCTCCATTTTTTTTATAAGGCGTCATAGCCAAGTGGTAAGGCAGAGGTCTGCAAAACCTTTATTCCCCAGTTCAAATCTGGGTGACGCCTCCAAAAAATTCGACAAGTTTCGACTTGTCGAATTTTTTTATCCAAGCCGACAGGCTTGGTATATCATCACGCGTCAGCGTGTATATCATCAACACGGCATTGCCGTGTTGTATCTCATCACACCGTAGGTGTGTATCTCTGTCGGCTTGATGATATACAACTTCTTGCGAAATTGATGATATGCAATGCCTTACGGAATTGATGATACACATTGCTCCGCATTGATTATTTTGCAAACCCGCACCCGCTTGTAAATTCAGATTGAGTGTGATATAATCAGTTTGACAAGCTAGAATTTTGGAATGGAGGGTTTGTAATGAAAGATAAAGTTCTTGTTGCAATTAAGAATATTTTTTGTGTTCTAACTGTTTTATGGTCTCTTTTGATGCTGTTTGAATATACTATTATTCTTATAGGTGCTCCCAAAATAAGTGGAATTTTATATGAGTTTTTTGATTTTTGTGTTTTGTTTCTTTATATAGGAATTTTTGCTGTTCCATTATTGTTTTTTGTCTCTGCAATATTGATGGCAGTAGTTAGAGAAAAATATCAAAAAACGAGTATTGAAAAAATTTTGAATGTTGTAACTATTTTTTTGCCTATAATTGTCGGTACTATAATGATTTTAACAGATTTCAATTCTCGTTTACAATAAATTGTAAATGTGCTTAATGTATCTATGGTTCTAAAATGAGACGTACTGCCAAAAATCGACGAATTTCGACAGAAGTTCGTCGATTTTACTTTTTACTTCTTCACTATTCACTCTTCACTAACTTTCGGGTCGATTTTTGGAAAGTAAGAACCCGACCCATAACGAAATCAAAGATTTCTATGGGGACCCCGGAACCTTGTTACTCGCTTCGCTCGTAATAGACATTGACCCCTTCTAAGAGTCTGTTGCAGGTTCGATTCCTGCCGGGGGTGCCAAGAAACACAAAACGGAGATGCTTATACGGCATCTCCGTTTTTTCATTTTTTATCCTTTTTTTCCACCATCGTCAGAACATTGATTGCTTCATGCGGGCAAACATTTTTGCATTCTCCGCAACGGATGCAATCAACGCTGTTCGGTTTTTCCCAAACGGGAATATCAAGTTTGCATGCCTTTTGACACGCACCGCAGGAAACACATTTTTCTTCGTTGATTTTATAACGGTAAACAGCAATTTTGTTGAAAAATCCGTATATTGCGCCCAAGGGACAGAGATATCTGCAAAACGGACGGTATACAAGCAATGAAAGCAAAATTATCACAAGCAACACCGCTGTTTTCCATGTAAAAAGGCTGCCGACTGCCTCTTTGAAGCCTTCGCCGAGGACGACAAGAGGAATTCCGGCACCAAGCGTACCTGAGGGGCAAAGATATTTGCAAAACCACGGTGAACCCTGCCCGATAATGTCAACAACGGTTACGGGAAGAATTATCACGAGCAGGGCAAGAACTGCGTAGCGAAGGTTTTTCAGAATTTTTTCTCCCGGAAGTTTTTTTAATTTCTTAAAAAACGGAATTTTAAACAACAAATCCTGAACCAAGCCGAAGGGGCACAACCATCCGCAGACAAATCTGCCGAAAACCGCACCCACCACGGTCAGAAAACCGAGAACATAGAAGGCAAATTTATGGTTTCTGCTTCCCAAAGTGTTCTGCAACGCTCCGACAGGGCATGAACCGAGTGCACCGGGGCATGAATAGCAGTTAAGTCCGGGAACGCATAAATATTTCAGCTTGCCTGTATAAATTTTTCCTTGCGAAAAACCGTTCAGGTAGCCGTTTGTGACTGCTGTCCAGCAAAGCTGAACTATCAGACGCAGATGCTTTTTGATTTTTTTAGCCAATACCTATACACTCCAGACAAACCATTACAGATTTCATAAACACGGTTTCCGCTTCTCCGAAAGCAACTCCGGCTGCCATTGAAGCAGCTCCGAGAACAATAAGCAGTTCCGGCACAATAAACTTTTTCATATCCTTATACCTGCTCAAGTAAGCCGTCGATTATCTGAAGCCATGCACTCTTATCTCTTGAGCCGATATAAACTTCTCCAACCTGAACTCCGTTTTCATCAACAAAAATCGTTGTGGGAACAACGGTTGAAAGGCTGTTAACTATCGGAAGAAGATCTTCGGAAAGTGCCATATGAGTATAGGTTGCGTTGGTTGTAAGAATGATTTCTTCTGCCGTATAATAAGCCTGCTGACTGCGAAGGTCAGTAATAAGACCTACTATCTGAAATCCCTTTGATGCATATTCTCTGTGGATTTCTCCGAGACCCGGCATTTCATTTATACAGGGCGAACAGAAGGTTGCCCATATATTAACCATTGTGAGCTTTTTGCCTTTGAAAATCTGCTCTGTAACGGTATTTCCGTAAAGATCCCATGATTCAAAATCGCTGAGAATTCCCTTTGCGGGTCTTGTTGTTTCAGGTTTGGTTGTAGTTGTTGTGGGTTTTGCGGTAGTTGTGGGCTTTGCTGTTGTGGTCGGTTTGGTTGTGGCGGTTGTTGTGGGCTTTGCTGTTGTTGTAACAGGTTTTGTTGTAGTCGGTCTTGTTGTTGTAACCTGTTCGAGAGTTGTTTCAATAAGCTCTCTGAATGTTGTTATTACAGTTGTTGACTCAGTTGCGGACTCCGTTGTTGTTACCGAAGCTGCGGCAGTTGTTGATTCTGCAGTTGTATTTGACACAGTTCCCGCGTCTTCCGAACAAGACGCAAAAGTCATCATTACAATCGCTGCAGATAAAATCGCAATTAACTTTCTCATATATATTCCTCCTATTAATATAAATTATATATCCGTTCAACGGTAAAGTCAATAAATCAAAAGCAGATTGCAATGAACATATCATGCAATCTGCCTTTTTTGTTATGCCGAAATTTTTGCAAACAGCTCACTCATAAGCTGAATGAAGGTTGCAAACATATCTTTGAGAAGGTCAAAGAATGCCGGCTGCTGAAGGGTATAGCCGGGATTGTTGGCTGTTATGGGTTTGATTGAGTCGCCCTTGTTTTCTTCACCTTCATATACCATGAACTGAGGGAATCTTTCCTCGCTGAAAACAGTCATCTTTTCGCCGTTATTATAGAGGTCATAACGGAGAATAGTATACATCAGCTCATCAACTACCCAAGGGAAGTTGTTGTGGTCAAGATTCTTGATATACCATGTTGTGTCACGGAACATACCCGTTGATGCGTCGATATTCTTTTCGGGAGAGATATATTTGCCCATACCGTTCACAACCTGTGAAACGATATACATCTGAGGAAGAGTTTCGCCGACGGGTGCTGCATATGTGCCGGGTGCCTGCTGCTGAACGGTTACGATTGTATCGCTCTGATAGCCTGCATCTTCCATGATGGGATAAAGCTGATAACCGTATTTTGAAATATTGTATACTTCAACACCGTCACGCTCCATCTGCTTGAACATACGGCCGATTTGGTTTGCAACATTATAGTGATAGTTATCAAGCTTTGTGATGAGACCCGCCCATTCTTCTTCAACGCCGGCAAAGATATAATCTCTTGCAGCCTCGTATCTGTCGGAAGATACCATTGACCAGTAGCCTGGTGTTGTTGCATAGCTTACTCTCATAACATCGGGAACAACAAGACGGGCAACCTTTGTTGCGGTCATGTTGAAATAATCCATTGTCATATCAAGACCGTAGGTCTGGTTTGCCATGGTGATAACCTGCTTGATAAATGTGAAGATAGTTGTATCATCAAGCGTCTGGGTTGCAAAATAATCAACTGCGTCAGCGTCAAAGAAAAGCTCACCGTTGAAAAGTGAATTTGTGATTGCAGTGCCGTTCATGATGGCATTGTAAAGAAGAACATCTTCAACATCATCCCAGCCGTATTCTGCAAAATATGCAGCAAGGATATTTGTGCCGAGGCAGCGTGCAAGAATTTTAATCTTTGAATGGCCCGTTACTTCCTTGACCTTCTGGATGTAAGCATAGAGCTCATCAGCTGTGTCACAGGGGTCAAGACGGCAGTCATACTGGAAGAAATACTGATAAATCTGAAGGCTTGCCTCATGAGCATTTGACGGCTTACTTGCAGACTTATGATGGTCATAGATATTTGTATTTCTCCAGTTGATATTTGCGGGAATGCCGGAAAGATTATCGATGTTGCCGTTCTTATCGAGAGCATAATCATCGTAAACATCGGCAAATATTTCTGTTATACGCTTGCGGAAGGGCTCAAAGTCATCCTCAAAATATCCCTTTGCATAGATGGGAACAATTTCCTTTGCGTATTCAAGAAGATCATCGCTGTTGATATAGGGAAGCTCTGTGTTAGTGCCACCAACGGTATCTTCGGGAAGGTCTTTGTTCTGAAGAAGCTTTGCACGGCCTCTGACATAGATAATGGGAATTTCATCACATTCGCATACAGTCTGGGCGTTTGCGGCAACGGGTGCAATTGCAAGGAATACCACAACAAGACTCATAACCAATGCGAGAAGCTTTTTGATTTTCATGTTGTCCACCTCTGTAAAATTTAATGATACATGAAGCATTTTATCACATTTAAAAAAAATGTCAATATGACAAAACCGAACAAATATCGCAAAAAGAGTCTGCCCTCAACAGAGCAGACTCTTAAAATTTAAAATGCAAACGAAAGAACAATAAATACAATCCACAGAATGAATGTGATTATATATTTTTCGGCATAAGCACCGATAAGGGTTATGAATGACGGAATAATCGCAAGAATTCTTCCGATGATGTTGCCTTTTTTCTGTCTGTAGAGCAAATCGTTGAGATTATACGCATCCTCAACAAGAGGAAAAACGTTGCAGAGAAGCGATACGCCCACATACATCATAAGAACATAAGCGACGAAAAGTCCGATTGAATCCGAAGGTCTTATGCCCATATATCTGATGTTCAGGAAACCTGCAAAGAAAATGGGAAAGCCTGTCATAAGATTCATAAAGCCCGGCCCTGTAGCGATAAGATAAGCCGCAAAGCCTTTTTTTGCAAGTGCGTGCTCAACATGACCGCAAGCCTCGTCTATTCTCAGATAACCGGGAATTTCAACGGGAATTCCGAGAATTTTGCAGGTAAGCTGCTCCCAGAAGCCTCTGATATAAGCTCCGGGGAAGGTTAAAATCTTTGATAAAATATAAAGCTTTGTCATCATGCCAGATCGCACACTCCTTCCGTAAGAACCTGCTCAACGGTTTTTTCGCCTTTGACTACCGAAAGAACCTGTTCGGAAAGCTCGTCTTCGCTGTAGTAGGTAAGAATTTCTTCAATATAAATTGCATTTTCGCTTGTACCCGTACCCTTATCACGGCATAGAACGGAGCAGAGATAAAGGGTGTTGTTGAGCTGAGGTGTGTATGCACTGCTGTCGCCCATATAGGTGTAAAGCATATATGCGTTGCTGTCGGCAGTGTATGCCTCTTCGAAAGCCATGTCATAATCGCCTTCGATGAGGTAAATAAGAGCAAGCTGACGGTGAAGCTCAGGCACGGAATCATACTGCTCAAATGCCTCTTCAAGAAGAAGCTTTGCCTTATCATATTCGCCCTGAACTCTGAGAAGAGTTGCTTCAAGAACATAGGCGGTATCATAGCCTTCGTTGTTTGTTTTGAACTCGGCAAGGATTCTGTTTGCTTCGTCGGTATCACCCTGAGAAAGAGCGATGCGGAGCTTGAGCTCATATGCACCGAACTTTGTTTTATCCGAGTTTGTGAGAGCATCAAGATATTTCATTGCGCCTGCAATATCGCCCGAATCATAAAGCTCGCCTGCATAATCCTGATAGTAGAGCCATGAATATTTTTCGGCATCCTTGCCTGCGCTCTTTTCAACCGCATCAAGATACTTAAGCTTTACTTCCGAGGTGTCGCCGTAGGTCTGAGCGGAATTATAGAGGAAATAGTTGATGTAGATATCGTTTACACCCTCCTGACCCAGTGCCTTGCTTATATCCGCATAGGTTGTTTCCTTGTCTGCTTCGCCGTTGAGCATTGCATCAATGGGCTCCATAACAGCTTCATATGACGCAATGTATTCTTCACGGATTGTGGCATATTTTTTAAGGCTCGGATATTTTTCGAGAGCACCGTTGCCGAGAAGGCTTTCCGCAACAGTGATAGCCTCAAGGGGTGAATAGCTGTTTGCAACGGCTTCGATTATTTTGAAGTTGAGACCGTTACCCGTTTTGACAAGAGGAGTTGTTCTTCCGAGAATGGTGTGAACTTCTTCAACAATGCCGGAAACGCCTCTGTATTCGTTATATGCGGTGTACCAGCAGTTTTTGGAGGCATATTCATCGCCTCTGACAATCTGCACCGCAGGTGCACTGACAAGCACCGCCAGCACAAAAGCAACAACGCTCACAACAATTGCTGCAAATCCGCCAAGCCAGCCGAGAAAAGGAATCTTCCTTTTAAGCATTTCTGTTTCACAGTCAACACAGTAGTCGCTGTCTTCGGATTTTCTTCTTTCACCGCAGATACAGCAAAGCTCATCCTCGCTGATTTCTTCAACGGCTTCTTCATCGGAATTTTCCCCGTATTCTTCGGAGATTTCTTCCTCTGTTTTATCTGCTTCGGTTTCTTCAGCCTCAGCGTTTTCGGAAATTTCGTTGGTTTCTTCAACGGTTTCCTCGGCAGCTTCAACAGCTTCGGTTTCTTCTTCGGGAACACCGTTTATTTTTTCATTATCCAATCGCTTTTCCTCCTTCATAAATCTATAGACTATTATTCTACCATTTATTGTTCAAAAGTTCAAATATTTTTTTGAGAATTTACATATTATTCATTATATATATTACCTCTTTAATTTTTTATAAAGCTGTGATATAATAAATCCGTGATAAAATTGAAATTCGGAGGGCATCATGAAAGAAATCAACATCAGAGATATCAAAGAAAATCCCGTTTCCCTTATCGCAGACGGCTGGGGTCTTGTTACCGCAGGCAGCGAAGAAAAATTCAACACCATGACCGTCAGCTGGGGTGCAGTTGGCGAAATCTGGGGCAAGGATGCTGTTTTTATTTTCATCCGTCCTCAGAGATACACCTTTGAGTTCCTTGAAAAAGAGGAGATTTTCACACTCTCTTTTTATGGAGATGAACACAAAAAAGCTCTCGGCTTCTGCGGAAAAGCAAGCGGCAGAACCACCGATAAGGCGGCGGAATGCGGCTTCACTCCCCTTTTCACCGACGGCGGAGTTACCTTTGAAGAAGCAAAATATACAATCGTTTGCCGTAAAATGGCATCGCAGTTTATAGACCCCAATGGTTTTGAGGATTCCGCAATAGAAAATAACTATGCCAACAAGGACTACCACAAAGTTTACGTCGGCGAAATATTAAAGGTATACGAAAAATAAGTTTTAAGGCGTACCTGCGGGTATGCCTTAATTTTTACGGAAATTTTTCAGAATAATGTCACCTTTTGCGGATTTGATTCGTGTATAGTGTGAAAGATAAATCGAAGGGGGCGATATCTTGCCCGGAAAAATCATCAAATTTCCGCCTGACCCGGAGCGTGCCGTTGAAACCTACGGCAACAGTCTGTATCGGCTGTGCTCTGTTATGACGGGAAACAAGGAAGACGCTCAGGATGCGGTTCAGGAATGCTTTCTGCGTTACATAACAAAAGCTCCCGATTTCAAGGATGAGGAACACGAAAAAGCATGGCTTATACGGGTTTCGGCCAACATCTGCCGCGACATCCTGAGGAAAAGAAAGCACCAAAGCTTTCTGAGCCTTGATGACATAAGAAATCTTGCGGCGAGCGAGGATAATGCGCAAATCCTCGGTCTGCTGGTTTCGCTGGATGAAAAATACAGGATTATTATTCATCTGCACTATGTTGAAGGCTACAAAACGGAAGAAATATCGTCGATGCTCGATATTTCCCGTGCCGCAGTAAAAAAACGCCTGCAAAGAGGGCGTGAGATGCTGCGTGAAATCTACGATAAGGAGGTGAACGGCAATGGATTTTGATAAAATCAGACCCGCAGTTGAATCAATTGAGCTGAGCGAAAAGCAAAAAGAGGATATTATTAATGCCTGCAAGGGCAGAAAAAGAAAATTCAACTATAAGCCTCTCGCCACCGTTGCGGCGGTTATAGTTGTTACGCTTGTATGCTACGGATTGAACGGCACTCTTTTCGGCGCAAAAATGGCTGACGAAGCAGAAAATGCAGTTATGTCGGATATTCATTATACCGCCGATGAGGATGTTGACTTTTATAGCAGCGCCCTCGGTGATATGAACGCTGACGATAAACTTGTTGTTAATCAGAGCCAATCCCTCACGGTTTCTCCGAGACCGATTTACAAAATCATTCCCGCCGCCTTCTCCGAACTTGTTGACAAAACTGAGTTTGACGAATGGTATTCTTCAGTAACAGCCGATGACGGAATGCTGATAATGCAGTTCGTTGAGCATTTCGGAATTGAAAAGGCTGATTTTGAAAAAGCCAATGCCGATTACGCTCTTGAACTTGAAAAAATCTACGGTGAGCCTGCATCGGTAAGCCCCGAAGAAGGCAAGGAGCATCTTGAAATTTTCAACTCCGATATCATCTATTCCTTTGACCGTGATGTTATTGACGGTTATTATTTCACAAAATAAAACCGCCCTCCGAAGAAGACGGTTCTGCGATTATTCAACAATTATGTATCCGAGCTCGGTAAGCTGAGGATTTGAATAAACCTCATAAAGCGAATCGAAGGTATCTTCCGCAAGGTCTTTGGAAGCTTTCTTATAAACTACCATGCGTGACTTGTCATCGTGGTCAACCTGCTTGCCGTGACCGGTTTCCTTGATTCCGAGTGTATATTCATAATTCTTTTTCAGATCAAAGAACTGATAGTTATATTCATCCTTGAGCTTCTCTTTTTTATCGAAGATATAAACGGTGTATTCGTGACCGAGAGCAGTGCCGCCCTTGATAACGAGTCTTTCGCCCTTCTTTGTTTTGCCGATTTCGTCTTCAACGGTCTCGTTAACTCCCTCAACATATTCACGCTCAACTTTAAGCGACTGCTCAGCACGGCTTGACTCACGCTCTTCCGCAGTCATATTACCGCTGAGTTTGCAAGCCGAAAGCGAAAAAAGAGTTGCCGCAATAACGGCAAGAGCCAATATTTTCTTCATAAGGATTTCCTCCTTTTATTCTTTATTATATGATAAGAGTGACACATTCAGGCAAAAATGTCAATGGTTTTAAAGAAATTTAACATTTTCACAATTCGGTTTTCACATTTTAAACGCAAAAAACGAAAGAAAGGTGACAAAAATGAAAAAGATTTTTGCAATTGTTCTCTGCCTTATCCTTGTTATCGGACTCGCCGCCTGCGGAGCTTCAAACAAGCTTGCCGCAGATGCCGAAATTCAGCTTTACAACTCTTCTGCAATCATGGATTCCGTTGCAGAAGAAGATGTGGTTATGGGTGCAGGTGATTTGAAATACACCTCATCGTCATCCGCAACCTCAACCAATTCCGAATCCGAAGAAAAAATCATTAAAACCGTTGACCTCAGCGTTCAGACCAAGGAATACACCGCCTATATCAGCGGAATAACAAGCAGCGTTGCTTCCCTTGGCGGCTATGTTGAGAATTCCTCAACCGACCTCGGCTCAGGCTCAAAGTATAACCGCAATGCAACCTACACTGTCAGAATTCCAGCCGATAAGCTCGATGCCTTCCTTGATGCTGCAGGCGAAAACGGAACAATCACCAACATAAACGAAGAGCAAAAGAATGTTACTCTTGAATATGTTGACCTTGAAAGCAGAATTTCAGCCTTCAAAACAGAGCGTGATTCGCTTACAAAATTGCTTGAAAAGGCGGAATCCCTTGAAAACATTCTTTCTATTCAGGAAAGGCTTTCCGAAGTCAACTACGAAATCGAAAACTACACCGCACAGCTCCGTGTGCTTGCAAACAGAGTCAGCTACAGCACCGTTACCCTCCGCATTTGGGAGGTTGAACGTGTAACCGAAGAAGAGCCTTCACTCTGGTCACAAATCAAGAACAGATTCCTTGATAATCTTGATGATTTGATTGACGGTCTCAAAAATGCGGTTGTTGATATCGTTGGCGGACTGCCGATTCTTCTTCCCCTTGCCGTTGCCGCCGTTATCGTAATTCTGATTATCAGAAAGCTTATCAAAAAACGCAAAGCAAAGAGGAATATATAAAAATAAC
The DNA here is from genome assembly GCA_045602905.1 of Acutalibacteraceae bacterium. Classification (GTDB taxonomy): domain Bacteria; phylum Bacillota; class Clostridia; order Oscillospirales; family Acutalibacteraceae; genus CAG-177. Next base: position 9,821 of record JAZSCL010000189.1, on the reverse strand, counting down.
GGGTAGCTTCGGCTACCCGTTATTTTTTTCTTCAAGACCCTTGACCGTTGGCAGATTCCAATGAAAAATAGTTGCCAGAATTCTGATAATCAGCACCGAACCTGCACCGATTATGATTGACGGAGTTGAGGGCAGAATATCATACCATATCAGAACATAATAAATCACCGCTCCGATGATTGCCGCAAGCGCATAGACCCTTTTGCGGAGAATTTTCGGCACTCTGCCTGCCATGATATCACGCATAACACCGCCGCCTACACCCGTCAGGGTCGCAACAAAAACTGAAAGAAACATATTCTCACCGAATCCGCAGGCAATCGCACTGTTGACGCCGCCGATAACAAAAACCGAAAGTCCTATTGAGTCAAAAATATTTATAACCTGCGAATAAATGCCGAAATGTCGTTTGATTTTCGTTCCGAGAAAATAAGCTATCACAAAAACCGCAAGGGATGTTATAACCGCCGTCAAGGCGTAAACGGATTTTCTGAATGCCATGGGAGGCAGGTATCCGAGAATTATATCACGGACTATTCCTCCGCCAACCGCCGTAACCGTGCCGAGCACGATTGCACCGAAAATATCGAATTTCTTTTCGAGTGCGGTGATAACTCCCGTAATCGCAAACGCCACCGTACCGATTATTTCAATTGCAAAAAGCACGGAATCAACATTCATCGGTTTTCCTCCTTTTTATCATTCCTGATTCTTCGCAGATTTGTGAAGAATTCCGAAAGCAGTGCAGAGCATTCCTCCGCCATGAATCCCGGAACAACCTCGGGTTTATGATTATAGGGCAATTCAAAAAGATTGACAACCGAACCGCATGAGCCTGCCTTGTAATCCGATGCACCGTAAACCAATCTGCGTATTCGTGAATTGATTATCGCACCCGTGCACATCGGACACGGCTCAAGAGTAACATACATTTCGCATTCCCACAGCCTCCAGCCGCCGAGCTTTTTGCAGGCAAGGTCAATTGCCTCAATTTCGGCGTGTGCAAGTGCGTTTTTACCGATTTCACGGCGGTTGCGGCCCACGGAAACAATCTCGCCGTTGCGCACGATTACAGCGCCGACGGGCACTTCAAGCTCCGCCGCCGCAATCTTTGCCTGTTCAATCGCTATGTTCATAAACTCCGTGTCGGTCATAATGTCACCCCTGCATTTAAGGCGGTTTCAAAACGAAACCGCCCATAAATTTTTATTATTTCTTTTTGCTCTTAACAGCAAGCTTATCCACATACCAGATATCACGGGCATAATCGTTGATTGAACGGTCTGCCGCAAAGATGCCTGCACCTGCGATGTTGTTGAGGGACATCTTTGTCCATCTGTCCTTATCCTGCCAGATTTCCTCTGCCTTCTTCTGAACATTTCTGTAGTCCGCAAAGTCTGCAAGAACCATATACGGGTCATGGTGTATAATCGAGCCGCCGATTTCGCCGAACATCTTGCCGCCGATGCCCTTGTTGATAAAGTCAATAAGATTATGAAGCTCGGCGTTGTTGTTATAATAATTCTGGGGATTATATCCGCTTCTCTTGAGCTCGTTGACTTCGGGAGTGCTCATGCCGAAAATCATGATGTTGTCTTTGCCCACTGCATCGTAAATTTCAACGTTTGCTCCGTCCATTGTGCCGAGAGTAACAGCGCCGTTAATCATCAGCTTCATGTTGCCCGTACCGCTCGCTTCCGTACCTGCAAGAGAAATCTGTTCGCTGATATCAGCTGCAGGCATAAGAGTTTCAGCCATGGTAACGTTATAGTCTTCCATATAAACAACCTTGAGCTTATCCTTAACATCCGGGTCGTTGTTGATGAGGTTTGCAAGCGAGAAAATAAATTCGATGATTTTCTTTGCCATAAAGTAGCCCGAAGCTGCCTTCGCACCGAAAATATATGTGTGAGGAGTATAATCTGCATTGGGATTTGCCTTGATTTCAAGATACTTTGCAAGAATATTGAAAGCATTGAGATGCTGACGCTTATACTCGTGAAGTCGCTTTACCTGAACATCGAAAATCGATGAGGGGTCAAGGCTGATGCCTGTTTTGTTCTTAACAAGAGCCGCAAAATCCTTTTTGTTTGCTGTCTTTATCTTGCGGAGCTCCTCGAGCACAGCCGCATCATCCTTATATTCACGAAGCTTGACAAGGTTGCTTGCGTCATATACGAATTCGCCACCGATAAGGTCAGTGAGCATGGATGTAAGGCGGGGGTTAGCCTGACAGAGCCAGCGGCGGTGAGCGATACCGTTGGTTACGTTTGTGAATTTATCAGCCTCAAGCTCATAGAAATCACGGAATACGGAATCCTTGAGAATCTGGCTGTGAAGAGCCGAAACGCCGTTTACCTTGTGGCAGACTGCAACGCAGAGATTAGCCATTCTGACAGCACCGTTTGAGATAACAGCCATTCTTTCAACTCTGCCTGCATCAAATGTAGCATTCCAGATTTTTTCTCTGAATCTGTTGTCGATTTCCTTGACAATCTGATAAATTCTGGGAAGAAGTCTCTGGAAGAGATCCTCGCCCCAGCATTCAAGAGCTTCAGCCATAACGGTGTGGTTAGTATATGCACAGCATTCGCTGACGATTCTGAATGCATCGTCCCAGCCGTAGCCGCATTCGTCAAGCATAATTCTCATAAGCTCGGGAATAGCCATTGTGGGGTGAGTATCGTTGATATGAATTGCGTTCTTTTCCGCAAAGTTTTCGAGTGAGCCGTATTTTCTGAGGTGTCTTGCAACAATATCCTGCACCGATGCGGAAACAAGGAAATACTGCTGACGAAGACGAAGGCTCTTTCCTTCGGGATGGTTGTCGGCGGGATAAAGCACCTTGCTGATAACCTCAGCCATTGCCTTTTCTTCCATCGCTCTCATATAGTCGCCCTGATTGAACATTGCCATATCAATGCCGTCAACCTTTGCCGACCACAGACGGAGCACCGCTGCGCCCTTGCCGTCTTTGCCTGCAACCATCATATCATAGGGCACTGCCTTAACGGTTTTGCAGTTAACCATTTCAACATGGTGGTATGCACCCTCCCAGCTGTCCAAAACCTGACCTTCAAACTTAACGTCAACGGTCATGTCTTCTCTGGGTACAAGCCATACTTCGCCGCCGGGAAGCCAGAAATCGGGCATCTCGGTCTGCCAGCCGTCAATGATTTTCTGCTTGAAAATACCGTATTCATAAAGAATGGAGTAACCCATTCCGTTATAGCCCTGATTTGCAAGAGCATCAAGATAACAGGCTGCAAGTCTGCCCAGACCGCCGTTGCCCAGACCCGCATCGGGCTCGCAGTCATAAAGCTTTTCAAGTTTAACACCAAATGTTGCAAGAGCTTTTTTTGCAGTATCGGTGAGATTAAGATTATAAAGAGTGTTTTTGAGAGCTCTGCCCATAAGGAATTCCATGCAGAGATAATAAACTCTTTTCTGACCCTGCTCTGTTGAAGCCTTGTCAAATTCTCTGCGTGAATCTCTTACCATATCTCTTGCGATAATCGAGAGTGCTCTGTAAAACTGCTCGTTGGTAGCTTCCTTGGGAGAAACTCCGAAGAAATGAGAAAGCTTTGCGGAAATCATTTCTTCAAGCTGATTTTTGGTAATTGCCATTGATTCATCCTCCTATTGCATACCGAAAATTATATGCTTTTTAATTTTACACTAAAATTTATGATTTTACAACAGAATTTTTACAAATGATTAATTTTATCCCCTTGTAACATATAGAATTTTGCGTTATAATATACAAAATATTTGGAAGAAATGATAAAAATAATTAATTTTGAAGAACGGTGATTTTTTGTACGACTATTACGCTCCCCCGTCAAATCTCTATGTGAAGGAGCAAAACGAACGAAGCGGAATAAAACATATCAGCATGGTTGCAGGCTTCTGCATCATAGGATATGTTCTTATTCAGAATATTCTGTCGATAATTCTTGTTTCATCGCCTCTGTATAAAATCTATTCGGAAGATTCAACCATGCAGAGCGTTGTTAACATCATTTTTTCTGTTTTCGGTCTGCTTCTGCCCTTTGCAATCGGCGGAATTTTTATCAGCAGAAAAACAGGCAAAACCGATTTCGGATTCAACAGACCCGTCAGTAACTCGCTTATGCTTTCGGCGGTGCCTCTGGGATTTTTCATCTGCCTTGCGGGAAACTATATCACAAGCATTTTCGTTAATGCAATGGATTCCGTGGGCGTTTCGCTTACCGCACCCGAATACAGTGTACCCGATGATTTTGCAGGCAGACTGATTTATACGGTTTCGATTGCAGTTGTTCCCGCACTTGTTGAGGAATTTGCCATAAGAGGAGTTGTTATGCAGCCCCTTCGCAGATACGGCGATAAATTTGCGATTCTTGCCTCTGCAATTTTCTTTGCGGTTCTTCACGGAAATCTGATTCAGGCACCCTTTGCTCTTATTGCAGGCATCGGCATCGGCTATGCAGTGTGCATAACCAACAGCGTCTGGACCGGCGTTCTGATTCATTTCTGCAACAATCTTTATTCGGTTGTTATTGAATTTATGGTTGCGGACATCGAAAACGAGGATATCCTCAATGTTGTTTACATCGTCACAACGGTTATTCTCTATGCGCTTTCGATTCTCGGCTCGGTAATATTTATATATATCAAAAACAAAAGAAAGGTTCTTCCTTCCTTTACCGTGCTGACGGAAAAACGCAAAATGAGAGTATTTATATTCACAATTCCCATGATAATCGCACTGCTGATTATGCTCAGCATAACAAAGGATTTTGTTTCGATAGGCTAAAATTTTACCCCGTACCGAAATGGTACGGGGTTGTTTTATTCTGCCGTCTGAAAAGCAGGATATCTTTCCATTGTTCTGAACATTTCGCCTGTTACTGCATTCATGCACAAATCATTTGTGTCATTTTCTCTTTGAACATCAACAGGAAGAGTAAGCAATTGCGTTTTGTCTACGCAGAAATGCCAGCATGGAAACAGCTTCAGTTTTCCGCTTTCATCTTCATCAAGCAAATACTCAAAACGAATTTCAACAATCGGTGCATATTCCGAAAGCCAGAGCTCCTCAAGAGAATTTTCAATGCGGGCAATGGCTTCTTCAAGCATAATCACTTTTTCGGGTTTTTCTCTTTCCGATAAATCCAATCCGCACATCCTCACAAAGATGACCCCTCTGTCATCAACCTGCACCGTTAGCTCAGATGCTGTTCCTGCATAAACTTCCGATGTTACGCTCTCAATAGGGAAACCGTCTGCATATTGAACATATCTGAATTCATAACAACCCATCGGTGCAGACTCTCCGCCATAGGTTATGGGGTCACAGATTTCACCGCTTACAAAAACATAGTCTGTTGAACCCTCAGATTTCAGGAATGCATCCGAAATCATTCTCGCTTCATCATAAGACATATCACACCCTTTTGCATATCCGTCACCCTTTGAAACCGGATTGTTTTCAGCACTGAGATAATTATAAACACCAAAGTTAATGCCGCTTCCCAAGGGTACTCCTACGCTTGCATCGTCTTTGTTTCCTTTGAACATTCCGTTTTCACCGAGAAGAATCTCATTGAATTTCTCAACGGAATAAACTCTGTGCTTCGCACTGTATATATGCATATCACTTACAGAACCGTCAATCACAACATCCGCATCGATTTTTACCGTTTTTTCGCCGCATTTCAATTCTTTCAAAACGCTTTTTACTGTTTCCTCGTCTTTTCTCGATGCCTTCGCATATTCTATACTTGATGTCTCTGTTTTACCGTTTTCATTGGAAAAATTATTTGTAAACATCCCTGCTCCTGCAAACACAAGCAAAGCAAAACATGCCGCAAACGCAAAATATTTTACTGAAGCTTTTTCTTCGGGTTTTCTCAGAACCTCTTCCAAAATTTCATCACCGACTCTAATTTCATCAAACAATTCTTTATATGTTTTTTTCATCGTTTTCACTCCTCTCCAAGATTTCCTTCAATGCCCTTCTTGCACGAGTCAGAAGCATTCTGACATTTGCCGTGCTTGTTTTCAGAACCGCTGCAATTTTCTCGGCACTTAAATCTTCATAATAAAACAGATGCAAAACTGCATTATATTTTTTCGGAAGCTGATTCAGTGCAAATTCAAGCTCATGTTTCTCAATCTCAGGCATTTCAGTGTTTTCGTCAAGCTCATCAACCCGAGTTTTCCAAAAAGATGTTACGGCGGTTTTACAGCAATTCAATGTTACCCGTATAAACCAGGCCTTTTCGTGCTCGGCAGAATTAAATTTCTGCTGTCTTTTTATGTATCTGCAAAAAACATCCTGAAACACATCATCCGCATCATCTTTGTTTTTCATCTGCGAATATGCAAGCCTGTAAACCATATCCTTGTTACGCATAATCGTTTCCTTAATTTCCTGCGATACTTCCTCCCGTTTCGGCATAAAAAACCTCCTTTCACTTCTAATACTTTCAGTTTCATCAAAAAGCAACAGTAATACTGAAAAAGCAGCCTATGTTTTTACATAAGCTGCTTGATTTTTATTCAAATAACGGTGTTGAAAAATATCTTTCCGCTGTGTCGGGAAGAACGGTTACAACCGTTTTGCCCTTGCCCAGCTTCTTTGCAAGACGGAGCGCCGCCGCAACGTTTGTTCCGCTGCTGATGCCGCACATTATGCCCTCTTTTGATGCCAGATCTCTTGAGGTCTGAAGTGCTTCTTCATCCTTTACGATGCAGACATCATTATAAATTTCTGTGTTGAGAATGTCGGGGATAAGTCCGTCGCCGATGCCCATCTGAACATGAGTTCCGATTGAACCGCCCGAAAGAATCGCCGCATTTTCGGGTTCAACCGCCCATATTTCCATATCGGGATTTTCCGCCTTGAGTGTTTCGCCTATGCCCGTAATCGTTCCGCCCGTGCCGATACCCGAACAGAAGCCGTGGATGGGTTTGCCTACCTGTTCAAGAATTTCTCTGCCCGTGCCCGAACGCTGAATTGCAGGGTTTGCAGGATTTTCAAACTGCTGAGGAACAAAAATATTGGGATTTTCCGCCTTCATCTTAAGAGCGAGATTAAGGCATTCCTCAATGCAGAGTCCTATATTTCCCGCATCATGAACAAGAATTATATCCGCACCGTAATGCTGAACAAGCTTTCTGCGTTCTTCGCTTACGGAGTCGGGCATGATAATCTTAACCTTATATCCCTTAACCGCACCAACCAACGCAAGACCGATGCCCTGATTGCCGCTTGTGGGTTCAACTATAATTGTTTCGGAATTCAGCAAGCCTTTTTTCTCTGCATCCTCAATCATGTTGAGCGCCGTTCTTGTTTTGATTGAGCCGCCGACATTAAGACCCTCAAATTTAACAAGGATTTCCGCATCGTCGGGACCTGTCATATGCTGAAGTCTTATGATGGGAGTGCTACCCATCGCTTCGAGAATTGTATTGCAAATCATCTTGAAAACCTTTCTCAATGAATAATTTTTCACGGTATGATATTATATCATATGTTAACGGTCTTTTCAATGACATAAAAATTCTGATTTACAAAAAGTTACACCGTTTTTTATGCTATATGCACAAAAAGCAGAACTGTTTTTTCAGCTCTGCTTTTTGTTTTATTTATTACGGCACATAGACCGCCGCTTCATGATAAAACACCTCATACGGCTTTTCAACGCCCTCAAGATAACGCTCAGCAGGCAATCCCATGGGGTTATAATATGTGTTATCGGGTGCAATGATTATCTCAAACCAGCCTGCATAAACATACACAAGCTCTTCACCACTGTGATTTTTAAGGTATTCGTTGTAATCATCAAACCACTTTGCACCGAATGACGGAGTGTTATATATCTCGCCGTTCTCTTTCCAAAGAGTGATTATCGCCACAAGCTCTTCGCCGTTATGCACAAGATAATCACGGTAATTCTGCCTTACCTCAAAGGATTTCCCCTCCACTCCGTCATAGGTGACATGGCTGTAGCCTTTTTCCGATATTCTGATTGAATCGGAATCCACTCCGCTTGATGCAAGACTTCCGATGATGCTTTCCCCGTTTTTTTCAAAATACGCCTTTGCTTCATCATCGGTTATCGCTTCACCCGTCAGCACGATTTTTCTGTCAAAAGGCAATGCGGGAATGCAAAACCAATTCGTCACTTCACCGCCTGCACTGTATCCCTCGTCGGACACCGTTGTATCCTCCTGTGTAGTTGTTATTCGTTCGGTTAGCGGAGCAGGAGTATTGGTGGTGACATTATCCTTGCCCGACTGGGCAAAACTGCTTTCCTGCGTTGAGGGAATATTATCCGTCGGAACCGGCTTTGATGTAAAGCCTCCGCTTTTACCTATCCCTGCCGCAAAAACGGCAGCCGACACAAAACATACCGCAATAGCCGTCAGCTGAATTGCTCTTTTTCTTCTCGTTTTTTTCTTTTCATTATATTTATCTCTGCGCAAAAAAACATCGGCGGCAATTTCATTGTAATTCTTCATATTCGAAACCCTCCTTTTCAAGTTCCGATTTCAGCGATTTTTTTGCTCTGTAAATAAGATTTTCAATCTGCCTTTTGTTCTTCTTCATGATTACCGCAGTTTCCGAATTGCTGAAATTTTCAAAATATATCAAGTAGAGCACCTGAAAATATTCAGGTTTCAGCTTTTTCATCGTTCGGTGGAGAAGTATTTTTCTTTCTTTGATAAGATACTCCTTTTCAACATTCGTTTCTTCCGTCAGATAATCACCTTTAGGGTCGGAAACATTTTTGGAGCTGCGTCTCAGATAATCAACCGTCAGATTGCGTGCAATCGCAAAAAGCCAGGTTTTAAAAGTGCTTTTGCCCGAAAAATGCGGTTTTTTGACCGCTATTTTAAAGAAGGCTTCTTCCATCAGCTCTTCCGCAGTAAAAATATTATTCACATAACCGTTTATGTACAGGGTTAATCCGTCTTTATACTCTCTGATTATTTCAACCAATCCCGTATCATCACCGTCAAGATAACGGCGGTAGCTGCTTGCACCGATATCCATAGCTTTCTCTCCTTTCCGAAACGTCTTCATCTGTTAGACGGATGAAACGCCGAAAACTCTCACCGAAATGTTTTTTCGGCGGGAGCAAGCCCCCGCCCTACGCACTATATGCACAAAAAGCAGAACTGTTTTTTCAGCTCTGCTTTTTATTTTAAAACTCATAATTCGGCTTAACAATTTTGCCCGTCGTTGCTGCCTCAACAATTGAAAGACAGACCTCAACGGTTTTTGCGCCCTCTCTTGCATCTGTTATAACGGGCTTGTTATTGATAATTGCATCCGCAAAAACCTCAAATTCCTTTGCGGCATTGTGGTTGTTGACCTCAACGGGAATTGTTGCAGGTTCTTTTGTTACGCCCTCTTCATCGGTCTCAAAAAGAGTCAGCGAGGGTGATGTGTTGTCGCAGATAATCGTTCCCTTTGTGCCGTAAATAACGGTACGCATGGTGTAATCACGTTTGCATCCTGTTGAAACGAATACCTTGCCCATGGTGTTTTCATCGAATTTCATGATTGCAATTGTTGCATCGTCATACGGAACCATTGGGAGAAGTCTGTGTGTGCCGTATGCAAAAACCTCAACGGGATCACCCGCAAGCCAACGTATAAGGTCTACCGCATGGCACCCGCCGCCGATAACACCGTGTCTTTTGGGGTCAGCACGCCAGTCATCGCAAAGCTTCATGTAGTCATGTGCATATTCCGATTCAATAAAATATATATCGCCGATTGTGCCCGATTCGATAAGCTCCTTTGTTTTTTCAAAAGAAGGTGT
>JAZSCL010000188.1:0-3374 GCA_045602905.1 Acutalibacteraceae bacterium | reverse complement strand
AGCAATGATTTCTTTATAGTGCATTGTATCTCTGTCAAGGCAAAGAGTTTCAAGGATATCGTGTGCCTTAAAGAGGATTGAACCTGCGGGATTTTCGTAAACGCCTCTGGACTTCATACCGACAAGACGGTTTTCAACGATATCGTTAAGACCGATGCCGTTCTTGCCGCCGACTTCGTTGAGGTATGTAATAAGCTCAACGCCGCCCATTTCCTTGCCGTTAACAGCAGTGGGAACACCCTTTTCGAAGTGGATTGTGATGTATGTGGGTTCATCGGGAGCCATTTCGGGTGAAACGCCCATTTCAAGGAAGCCGGGCTTGTTGTACTGGGGCTCGTTTGCGGGATCTTCAAGGTCAAGACCTTCGTGTGAAAGATGCCAGAGGTTCTTATCCTTGGAGTAGTTTGTTTCTCTGTTTATCTTAAGAGGAATGTTGTGTGCCTCTGCGTATTCGATTTCTTCTTCTCTTGACTTGATATTCCAGATTCTCCAGGGAGCGATGATCTCCATTTCGGGAGCAAAAGCCTTGATTGTAAGCTCAAATCTTACCTGGTCATTACCCTTACCTGTGCAGCCGTGGCAGATAGCATCTGCGCCTTCAGCCTTTGCGATTTCAACAATTCTCTTTGCGATGATGGGACGTGCAAAGGATGTGCCGAGAAGATATTCCTTCTCATATACAGCACCTGCTTTGAGAGTGGGGAAAATGTAATCGCTTACAAATTCGTCCTGAAGGTTTTCGATGTAGAGCTTTGATGCGCCTGTTTTGATAGCCTTTTCTTCAAGACCGTCAAGCTCTGTACCCTGTCCTACGTCACCTGAAACAGCGATAACTTCGCAGTTATTGTAGTTTTCCTTAAGCCAAGGGATGATGATTGATGTATCAAGTCCGCCTGAGTAGGCAAGAACAACTTTTTTAATTTCTTTCATGATGTTTTCTCCAATCAAGTTTATTTTTTATGCATTAATTATACATCGTATATTCAAAAAATCAAGTATATTTTGAATATTTATGCAATTTTGGCGTATTCAACAAAAATCTTCGTTTTTTCGGTCATTAACCGAGCAAAAGTCCGACTTTTTTCTTTGCTTTGGTCAGTGTACGGTTGGCGATTCGAGCCGCTTTCTCCGCACCTGCCGCCGCTGTATCAAGAAGATACTGCTTGTCTGCGATAAGGCGCTTGTATTCTTCCTGCACGGGACGAAGCTCTTCAATAACAGCCTCAGCAACCTTAACCTTGAAGTCGCCGTAGCCTTTGCCCTCAAATTCCTTTTCGATTGCGGCAAAATCAAGACCTGTGCAGCATGAATAAATAGCCATAAGGTTATTGATGCCGTCCTTGCCGTCTGCATATTTTACGCAAGCTTCGCTGTCGGTAACCGCAGACTTGAATTTTTTGAGAATAACATTGGGCTCATCAAGAAGCGAAACGGATGCCTTGGGATTGGGGTCACTCTTTGACATCTTCTGTGTGGGATCCTGAAGGCTCATAACCCTTGCACCTACCTTCCCGATGAAAGGCTCAGGAAGAGTGAAGGTGTTTCCTCTGAGGGTGTTGAAACGGTTTGCAACGTCTCTTGCAAGCTCAAGATGCTGCTTCTGGTCTGCACCGATGGGAACAAAGTTTGCCTGATAAAGAAGAATATCTGCCGCCATAAGTACGGGATATGCAAAAAGACCGACATTGACATTATCTGCATGTTTCTGCGACTTTTCTTTGAACTGAGTCATTCTTGAAGCCTCGCCAAACTGGGTATAGCAATCAAGAATCCATGCAAGCTCTGCGTGTGCGGCAACCTGGCTCTGAATGAAAACGATGTTCTTTTCGGGGTCAAGACCCACAGCCAGCATGATTGCATACATTTCCATAATCTGCTGACGGAGCTTTGCAGGATCGGGATGAATCGTGAGAGCGTGAAGATCCGCAACAGCATAAAGGCAGTTGTAATCATCGCTCATTTTTTTCCAGTTTTTAAGTGCGCCCAGGTAGTTACCCAAAGTGGGAACGGATGTGGGCTGAATCATACTTAAAACTATGGGTTTCTTTTCGGGAGTCTGTATTTCCATAAAGCACTACCTCTTTTAAAGATTTCTTGCAACTTCGCCGAGAATCTTAACGCCCTTTACGATTGCTTCATCGGAAGGAGTTGAGAAATTCATGCGGATGTAGCTGCAGGGTGCATCGCCGTCAACCATCATAGCATTGCCGGGAACAACCGAAACACCTGCGGCACTTGCTTTCTTAACGAAGTCAAGCATATCGATTCCGTCATTAAGCTTTGCCCAGACGAAAAGTCCGCCCTCGGGTCTGTGATAAGTAAGATAATCGGAAAGTTCGCTGTCGATGCAGTCGCAGAGAAGGTTGAGCTTTCTCTTATAAATTTCTTTGATTTTGTTGATATGTCCTTCAAAATCATATTCTGTGAGCCACTTATATACAACAAGCTGCGAAACAAGGGGTGTGTGAACATCCTGAGTCTGCTTTGCAACGGTAAGCTTTGCAATTATTTCCTTGGGAGCAAGAACATAACCCACTCTTATACCGGGAGCAACAATTTTTGAGAATGAACCCGAATAAACAACTACTCCGTCTTCATCAAAACTCTTGATGGCAGGTACATCCTCACCCGAAACACGAAGGTCTCCATAGGGATTATCCTCAAGCACGAGCACTCCGTATTTCTTTGCAAGCTCATAAACAGCCTTTCTCTTTTCGAGTGACATTGTTATGCCTGCGGGATTCTGGAAATTGGGGATAGTATAGATAAACTTAACGTTTTCTTCTGTTTTAAGCTTTTCTTCAAGCGCTTCGATGTTTATGCCGTCGCTGTCAACGGGTACGCCCGTAAGCTTTGCACCGTAGCTTCTGAAGCAGTTGAGAGCACCGATAAACGAAGGCTCTTCACAGATAACGCAGTCGCCGTAGTTAATGAAGCACTGGCTCATAAGGCTCATAACCTGCTGAGCACCGCTTACAACGATGAGTCCGTCGTTATCGCTTCCCACACCGTAGCGTGTTTTTGCAAGCTCTGTAAGCTTTGCAACAAGAGGAGCGTATCCCTCACTGATGCCGTACTGAAGAGCAAGAATGGGGTCTGATTCAAAAACCTCTGAAACGATTTTTCTGATATCGTCAACGGGAAAAGCATCGGGAGCAGGATTTCCTGCGGCAAGAGGAATGGTGTCGCCCGAATTTTTGAGAATTTCTCTGATGATTGAGGGTTTCAGAGACGCAACTCCCTTTGCAAAATTATATTCCATTTATTTTCAGTCCTTTCGGGGAGTAATTTTCAAAAATAATGTAATATTATAACATATAAAATTAATCTTGTAAATAAAAGATTATGTTGATTGACAAAAATCTTTATGATAT
>JAZSCL010000187.1:0-36957 GCA_045602905.1 Acutalibacteraceae bacterium | reverse complement strand
GGCGGAGTTCAAGCTCTGTGAGCATTGCGAATGCAGGCTGAAGAGCCGAAATGAACTCTGTTTTGAGCTGATTGTCGATTTCTTCTCTTCTGTATTCATCGCCTACATTACCTGCAATCTTTGTGTAGAAAAGAAGAGGGTCTGTGATTCTGTAGGAATAAATACCGTTACATCTTACCTGAACTGAACGGTACAGACCAAGTCTTTTGTTGGCAACCTCAAACATAAAGGGATTGGGTGTGCCGAACTTGTTATCAAGAATTTCCTTTGTATTGAAATAATAAACTCTCTGGTCCTTGCCTGTGTCGCCGCCATATGTAAATCTCTTACCGACGGTTTTGAAGGTTTCCTTGATTGTATCGCCGAGCTTGCCTGAGAAGATTGAAGGCTCTGTTGATGAATCGTAGGTGAATTCACCGGGCTCTGCGCAAACCTCAACAATCTTGCCCTGCTCAACGATAATCATGCACTGACCGTCTGCAACTGCAATGCCCGAGCCGTTTGAGATTACGTTGTCACTGCCTTTTGTGTTGGATGAACGTCCGCTTATACGCTTCTGTCCTTTAACCATCAGAACATCGTTTTCAAGTGAATCGCAGTAGAAAAATTCTTTCCACTGGTCTGCGAGTACTCCGCCGAGTGCTCCTATTCCTGCTTTAATAAGTCCCATAAAAGTTAACTCCTTCCGAAAATTATTTGATAAGTTTGTCTACATCTGAAAGTTTTATCCGTTTTGATACAACATAGGTTTTATATGTTCCGTCCGATTTTTTTTCACCGAAACAGCCGTATGTTGATGTTACAACCGTTCCGTCATCAAGAACAACATTTCCGCAATAACCCGTGTCACCGTTTGCAACAATATCCGGAGTTGACTGATTCTGAAGATATGTGTGGGCAAGCTTTATTCTGTATTGACCCTCTTTGTTATTTTTCAGGTCATCATATGTTCCGACCCACGCAATCCAGCCTTCACTGTACCAGTTTCTTGATTTAACCTCATAGTTGGTTTTTAGTTTTTCTTTGCTTCGTTCAATTGAGCGGAATGTTATAAACAGTCTGCCGTCAGGAGTATAATCGGCTTTGTGTCTTTCGCCGTTCAATGCAGAGGGAACAAAACGGGGTTTTGACCATGTTTTACCCTCATCGTTTGAGAAGGAGATAAGTGAATTGTATCTCTTGTTGTTACTTCGTGCAATAAGACATAGTTCATCACCTTTTCCGCAATCGGAACGGATAACTTCAACCTCGCACATTTTTGCGGACTTTTCAAGCTTTCTGTATTGTGAAAAATATGGCTCCGGGTCTGACCAGACGGCTTTTCCGTTTTTGAATGAAAGAATAGTTTTATAATTTATAAAACCACCCCAGTGGTCATGGAAAAACGCCATCCATTTATCAACGAATTTTCCGTTTTCCTTAAGTCTTGTAAGAGAAGCCATTGCAACAGTCGGAATAACTGTAATCTTATCTTTTTTTGAGAAAACAAGTTCAAATTCAGTCCATGTTTTTCCTTCATCTTCCGAAAGAGAATAGTTAAAACCGCCAACAGTTCCTTTTCCGTCTCTCCAGTCGGGATTTCCTGAAAAAAGAATAATTTTATCCGGAGTTCCGTCGGAAAACTCAAGGCGATAAACTGTTGGAGTTTCTCTTGAATTATCCCATGAGGAAGGCTGATTCTTTATAGAGCCGGTATATGTTTTGCCTCCGTCATAACTGATACTGCTTCTGACTGCTCCTTTACCGTGTCCCGAAGGATAAACCTGAAGAATACTGTTGTCTTTAAATAGAATTGCATCGGGATGTCCGATATAATCAAGTCCGTTATCGACAATTGTAAAATCATAAAGATATTTTAAGTCTTCCGGAATGTTTTCAGGCATAACATCAAGTCTTATAAGAGGAATACTGTAATCCCCTGCTCCGTTTCCGAACGAAAATTTATCAAATAGTTTTTTGAACATATTTAATCAGCCCTCACTTTGAATACTCTTACACCGTGTCCTGGAACATCGGCAATGATTTTATCATTAATATACTGTTCGATTCCTGACCATAAATCGCGGATTATATATTTATCCGAGAAACTGCAGGAAACAAATGAACGGGAGACAACATCTTTTATTGATTGCTCCATTGTTGTTGCAGAACTTGCCTTGTTAAAGAAACAAACGGCAAACTCATCATTTGCCAGAGGCTTAACAAGAATATCCTCTGCACCGTTGGTTTTTATTCTTCTGCACTGGAATCCCAAGGAATCCTGATCAACAGCAATAAGTTCTTTATTAGTCAGAATTTTATAAACATCGTTCTCAGTATCAACACTTCCGTCGGGTCTGATGAATTTTCTTATATCGTTTCCGAGAATCAACGGAGAAGCCATCATGCACCAAAGAGAGAAATGTGATTTATTTTCTTCGTATGACAAATCCCCGTTGCCGACCTCAAGCATATCCGGATCGTTCCATGCACCGGGATGAGCATATTTATAAAGAAGTACATTAAATTCGTATATTCCGACTATTGATGTCCATTTAGGAATAATATCGGGAGTTGTTCTCCAAAGATTACCTGCGTGACCGCCCCATCTCCACGGGAGGTTTCTTCCCCATTCGCAAATGGAATATATGATGGGCTTTTCTTCGCAGTTGTTTTTTTTGGCATAACTGGTTGTTGCTTTTTTTAATTCTGATCCCATTTCAGAATACTGAATTGCAGCACTGTCTTGCCTTGATGCAACAGGATTATAAAGTTTTACAGTGTTAAAACCTTTGTTAAGTCTGATTTTTATCTGATGTCTTCCCTGAGGAGTCCATGATTTTGTAGCAGGAAAAACGGTTTTATAAACATCGTTGGAATTTACAAGAATTTCAAGATATTTGTTATTATTGTTTTTCTTTCTGATGCAGAATGTGAGAATATATTCGCCTTCTTCGGGAACTTCAATATCATTGAATTCACACGAGCCCATATTATAAGACAGACCGTCAATATATCTTCCGCTTTCGAGTGAAGTATCTTCAACAAGCTTCGCTTCACCGTATAAAACAGCATCTTCGACTCCGAATTCTTGCTCAGAAAAAACTTTTGGCTTTGAAATTGTTATTTTTTCAATTTTTGGCGCTTTGGGAGAAATAGGTACATTATGACAAAAATCGTATTTGAAATATTCAATTCCCCATTCAGCAAAGGTTTGTGCATCTGTTGCTTCGTAACCGAGACTTGCAGGCAGATCTTCGCATGTTAAAGTTCCGTTTGAACTGTATATACCAAGTTTTAAGCCAAGGTCATTAACTTTTTTGACAAGACTGCCGATACCGCTCGGAAATGATGTGAAATCGCTCTGAAGTCTTCCGTTTTCATCACGCATTGAAGATTGCCAGCAATCATCAATATTAACATAGATGTAGCCACAGTCTGCAAGTCCGCTGTCTTTAATTGCTTTTGCTGTTTCGTAAATGAGATTTTCATTGATTTTATTTCTGAAAAGATTCCAGCTTGACCAACCCATAGGCGGAGTAAGCGCTGCTCCGTTGTTATATTCACTTTCAACATCAACGTTGAGTTTAACGGCGTTAACTGCAGTTTGCGAAAGAGAAAGAATGTCTGAACTTTTTTCTTTAAGATATTTTCCTGCTGCAGTTGCACTTTCAATAAACATTGATACAGGTGAGAATTTTGCCATTTTTTTCATCCTTTCTGCTGAGAAAGCCAAGGAATAATATAAGTGAACCCGTCGTGATTTTTATTTTCATTTATTGCTGCTTCATTAATTGTGTCTGTATTATAAACAGTTACGGTCTGAAGTTGATATAAAGGATATTCAATTGCATTAGACAAAACCGCTTCCATAAGAGCTTTTGTTAACTCTTTTTTATCCGTAAAACCGACAGCACTTCTTATTTTAAGCGTTAATTCATCAATAAGGGAATTATTGACCGCTGTTTTATTTTTGTTGCTTGTGCTGTTGTAATCATCAAATCTGTCACAAGTTGGACCGTCAGGCGTTTCTCCAATCCAGATATCTGCTTCACCGGATGAAATTGCAGCCTCAAGTGTTTCCTCATCACACAAAATAATTTCAAGGTTTACTCCTTTTTCATTAAGAACAGTTTTAAGATTATCGAGGGCAATATAATTAATATCCTCCTCTGTCCCGTTGAAATAGGCCTTGAGATTGGTGAATGTTTTTGATAAAAGCTGATTGAGAGTTAAAGTTGTGTGATCATAACCTTCAATTGATGATGCAAGAGGGTTTTCAGAGAATCGGATACTCATGGGAGTATACAATTTAGTGTAATAAGGTCCGATAACATCTTCTATTGAAACAACAGAGGAACAAAGACACATCAAGGATTTTCTTGCATATTCATCCAATGAACGGGTGTTGAAGAATAAAGAAACATATGAGGGGTTATTTGTTACTGAATAAACATAATTTTCCTTGTTGATTTTGTTTATGACATCTGATGTTGCATCGGTTGATATGATATCAACCTTACCCGAATTAAGAGCTTTTACAAGGTCATCAACAATAATAAAGCGAAGATTTCCGAATTCGCCGTGTCCTTCAGAATAATACTTATTAGCTGACATTACAATTTCTTTTTCATTATAATCATTGAGAACATAGGGTCCGGAGCTTATTGCTATGTTTTGAATTTCAGCAACATTTGCAGCTGTTCCTTTGACATATTCGGCAAACAAGTAATCTGTAGGAACAAGAATTACATTGAGCTGAGAAATATCATTTATATTTTTTGAATTAAAGAGAACGGTGCAAGTATAGTCGTTGACCTTCTTGATTCCGCTTATTGAAGAGACGTTAATTCCATCAGAGTAATTACCGTTGATATATTCGGAAAATAACTTTTCTCTGTAATAATTTTCAGGATTATAAACAAATCTGTTTGTTTCAATTTCTATTTCTGCAAGAAGTTTAAGTATATCTGATTCCGTTACATTATCACCGAGTTTTGAAAGTTTATATCCGTTGGATGAATCAAGAATGTATTCTTTCCAGGATTTGTTATACGGAGATGATGAATCGATATTTCCGTTATATTTACCTTCTAATTTTGTTTCAATAAGATATTCAATATATTTTTCATCAGAAATTGTTGTTAATGAATATTGAGATGAGATTTTGTTTTCGATTTCAGCAAGAGATTTTTCATAATTCTTGTCATCGAAATAATATTCCTTTAACCCATCAATATCGTTAAGATAAAAATCACTGTATGTTCCGTTATAGGATGCATCTGAAACATAATGATAGAAAGAAATAACATCGTCAATGGTAATATTTGTTCCGTCTGAAAAAAACAGATCATCTTTAATAGAAACTGTATATTTAACCTTATTTTCTCCGACAAATTCATATGAAATTCCACCGCTGTGATTTATGAGCTTGTTATCGGAGCCTCTTCTCTGGATTGGTCTGAACATCTGAGCAACAACCTCAAGGTCGTATTCGTTTGACGAATAAAACGGATTGAAATTGCCTTCGGTATAAGGTAAACCGATTTTTAAAACTGAATCGGATGATGATATATTTCCGATTTTTGTGCATGATGGTAAAATGATAATGGATATGCACAAAATTAACGCTGTAATTAATTTAATATATTTCATATAAAATGTTTACTCCTTGATATTTATTAATATATTTTATCATAATAAAAGTAAACTTACAATATAAAATAATAAAAAAAGCGTCCTTCCGAAGAAAGACGCTGAAATTATTGAATTATTTCTGATATTCCTTGAAATCCTTGTAGATTTCTTCGGTGTAAACATTGTTTTCGCTCTTGTCATGGAGAGGATACCAAACCTGAGCAAAGAAAGGATTAACCTTTGCTTCATCATCATAAGCCCAACGGAATTTCTTCTGTTCTGCTCTTTCGAGTGATGAGGGAAGCTCTTCGGGACACCAATGACCGCCACGGAGAACAAGGTTGGGAGACATCATGAATTCGTGACCGTGAGCACACTTCCAAAGAACGGGTGTATACATATCAACGATTTCCGTTGCAAGGCATTCGCCGCCTCTGAATGCAGCTGCTTTCTTGAGATCTTCGATTGTAAGAGAATCAAAGTCCTTTGTTTCATCATAACCGTGATCGAGAACAAGAGCCTTTGAAGGATCATCATTGGGACGATAAACCTTGACCTTGCTCCAGTCGCTGCCGATTGAATCCCATTTTGCCTTTGAACCAACATATGCGTTGATTCTGGGTTCAACGTTGTTTGCTCTCCACCAGAGAGTACCGTAAACAGGAGTCTGAGCAATCTTTTTCATGAAAGGCTTAACAGCAAATGCGAAGGGCTTTGCAAGGAATGCAAGCTTATAGAACCATTCAACCTTATCCATCATGCTCTTGAAATACTGCTGAACAGGAATGTTAGCTCTGAAATGAAGATAATTTTCAAGAACTTCTGAGTCAAGATACCACTGTCCGTGGAAGTTTCTTGTGATAAACCAATCGGGATCAAAGAGTTTTTTGGGATCGCCGAGACCGAGACCGCACTTACCGAGAAGGAGTTCTTCAAATTCCATGTTTGTGATTCTGTACTGAGGACCTGAACCGATATTATAGAATCTTCTCCAGAATTCTTCGGGAACATCGTCGCCGCAAACATTAACAAGAAGACGGCCTGAATCTTCAACAGTTGCCCATTCAAGTACACCGTTGATAACAACATGATACATGATGGGTTCCATATTCTTGAGAATTTCAGGATAAAGAATACCTGACTGACGGAGTGAAACCCAATGCTTGAGACCTGATTCAGCAAATACAGATTCAGCTATAACTTTTGATGTTGCATAGTGGTCATAAACGCTGATTTTGATGGGGTCGCCGGTACGTGCCCAATGGATGGGGTCGTCTCTTTCACCTGTTTCAGCAACTGTTCCTATGTAAACAACTTTAATTGCATCAGGATCGGGCTGTGCTTTGACAGCAGCAACGATATTCTTTGCTGCACCAACATTTGTTTTAATTGTGCCTATGGGATAATAGTCAGCAGAGGGAGAAACCATACCGCCAACATGAAGAACGTAATCTGAACCTGTTACGCATTCAAGAACGCTCTCATAATTCTTAAGGTCACCCCAAACGATTTTAACTGAAGGATCGTTCATATAAGGAGCAAACTGCTTTCTGTTCTTTTCGCTGTCACGAAGAAGAACTACGATGTTGAACTGATTCTTCTTTGCATAGAACTGTTTGAAACCTTCCCAACCCATTGTGCCTGATGCACCGGTAAGGAATACGGTCTTTTTTTGTGCCATTTTGATTTCCTCCAAAAAATAAATTTGCCAAATTGATACAATATAATATTATCATATAAAAAACAATAAATCAACAACTATTTTGCGCTAAAGTGTATAATTTGTCGTTATTAAAACTTAAATACCAAACTTTTCTTTAAGTATATTTTCAATAATATACATCTGATTGATTTCTTTTTTGTTGGCATCTGTGAAGAGAGAGGCATCTTTGACTCGGCATTTATATCCGATATCAACTCCGCAAAGACCAAGATGATATTTTGCGTTCACGGGATACATCTGACATTCTGCGAGTGATGCAAAGCCAAGGAAAGCCTGAACCTGCTCGGCTTTTTCGGGTTCTTTTTCGAAGTTTTTGCAAAGCCAAGAATAGATTTCAGGATGGAAGTTGCCCATTACACCTGAAAAACCTGCACATCCCGCACGGAGAGATTCAAGAAGTGTTGCTGAGTTTGCATTATATATTTTAAGACCGAGACCTTCAACTGCTTTGAGCTTTTCTTCGATAAGTTCAATTTTACAGCAGGTGTCTTTAAGGAATTTAAGTCTGCCGTCAAGAGCACACTGTCTTAATGTTTCAGGTGCCATAACTCTTTTGTAAGGATAAGGGCATTCATAAATTCCCAGCCCGATTTCAGGGATTGATGAAACCATTTTTTCGTAATTGCGAAGGAAAACGGAATCATCCTCATCCTGTTTTGCGAATCTGTTTGCAATAAAAACATATGAATCGATGCCTTCGTTTATAAAAGCGTTTGCTTCATAAATCTGTGTATCAAGGTCATCAGCGGTATGACCGGAAGCAACAACGCTCATTTCAGCAGGCTTGTTCTTCATAATGAATTTCAAAAGTTCAAGTCTTTCCTCAAATGAAAGGAAAAATATTTCACTTGACTGGCAAATTGCAAAAATGCCGTCAACTCCGTTTCTTGAATACCAATCAAGAATACCGAGAACGCCGTTATAATCGATTTTGTTGTCTTCTGTAAACGGAGTTACCATTGTAGGATATACACCGTCTGGAATTGTTTTTATCATTATTCATAACTCCTAAAAAATAATAAGCGACAGTATACTGTCGCTATAAGTTTAATATTATATTTATTTTTTGTCAATCCTATACAGTTAATTTTTTTCTGATTAATTCAAGAACTGTCTTTTCTCGTCTAGAAACCTGAACCTGAGTCATTCCCAGTTTTGCGGCTGTTTTTGATTGAGTTAAACCGCCGTAATACCGCAGTTCAATCATCTTTTTGTCCTTTTCTTCAAGACTTTCAAGTACCTGGTGTAATGCTAAATAATCGGAAATTGATTTTTCGTGAGAATCAACAGGTATATCAATCTGATTTTCTTCTTCGTTTCCGTATGTTAATGAAAAGACGGGCATAGATGCATTGAGAAGCATAGCGGCTTCTGCAGGTTCAGTGTTCAATTCTTCCGCAAGTTCATTTATTGTTGGCTGTCTGTTAAGTTTAATCGCAAGATCTTCGTTTAATTTTACGGCAATTCGCGATTTTTCTTTAAGCGCTCTGCCGACTTTGATTGTTCCGCCATCCCTGAAAATTCTTTTTATTTCTCCGAGAATAACAGGAACAGCATAGGTTGAAAAAGAATAGCCTCTTAACACATCAAAATTATCTGCCGCTTTTATCAGACCTACACATCCTGCCTGAAATAAATCGTCATATTCAACTCCCCTGCCCTTGAATCTGTTTGCGCAGGAATGAACCAGTGCAAGATTGTTTTCGATAAGAATATTTCGCTCGGTTGTGGATTCAATCATTTTCTCCGTCACGACCTTTTAAATTTTTAACCAATGTAACAGTAGTCCCTTTTCCGACCTTTGATGAAACTTTTAATTTGTCGCAAAAACTTTCCATAACAGCAAACCCAAGACCTGCTCTTTCTCCATCCGACGTTGTGAATAACGGTTCCATTGCCTGTTTGATATTATGTATTCCGCACCCTTTATCACGTATTTTAATAATTATTGAACCCGTATCGGTAATTCGTGCACAGATATAAATTATTCCTACTTTTTCGGGATATGCATGAACAATGCAGTTAGTGACAGCCTCACTCACAGCGGTTCTGATATCCGATATTTCTTCAATGTTCGGATCAAGTTGTGATGCAAAAGCCGCAACGGTTGCACGCGCGAAACCTTCATTAACAGAGCGGCTTTCTATTTGTAATTTCATTTCGTTTAATATTTTCATATAATTCATCCTTTACTTTGTTTTTAATTTTACTAATTTTTCAAGACCTGCAAGTTTCATCATCTGATAATTTCTTAGCGATAAATTAACGACCTCAATATTTCCGCCATAGCTTTCTGCTATTCTGTATCTGCCGAGTACAAAGCCAATTCCTGAACTGTCCATGAATGTTACATCATTAAAATCAAGCTGAACATTCGGGGCAAGCGTCTTCTGAATTGCTTCGTCCGCTTCAAGTCTGAGTACCGATGCATTGTGATGATCAATTTCTCCCGAAATACTGATAACAACCCTTATCGGAGTTGCTGATATTCTGATTGCCATTTGAACACTCCTTAAAAATAAAAATCCCTTATCATTAAGGATAAGGGATTGAATTTAAAATAAATGTTGAATTGTAGGTGAAAATTAAATTTTAAAAAGTTCACTTCGAATTTCTCCGGCAAGATAGAATGATCCGCAGACAAGAATCACTGTGTTTTCTGACAATACATCCTTTGCTTTATTTACAGCTTCAACGGGATTCGGAACAGAAATGCAGTTTTTGCAGTATTTTTCAGCGTTTTTCATAAGTTCATCAGATGATAAAGCCCTCGGTACATCAGCTTTCGTTGCAATAAACAAGTCGGAATATACTGCAACCTTTGACAGATATGAACGGTAATCCTTATCCGCCATCATAGAGGAAATCATTATTATTCTTTTATCTGAAAGATGCTTATCAATAAAAGATGAGAGTGCTTTTGCACAACCTTCGTTGTGTCCGCCATCAAGAATGATTAACGGATTATTATTTATAAGTTCCATTCTTGCAGGCATAACAGTTGATTCAAGACCTTTGATAATGTTGTTATGCGAAACAATTATACCTGACGATTTGATTGCTTCAATTGCAGTGCAAGCATTATATGCCATATGTTTGCCTGCGAGCTTAAGATTGAATTCAAAATCTTTATATTGAATTTTTGTGCCTGATAACTTTTCTTCGCCGATAATTATTGAATTAATATCCGGTATGAATAATTGATTGTTTTTTTCTTTGCAGGTCTGCTTTATAACTTCTGTTGAAGAGTTGTCCTGAAAAGGATAAAGAACTGTTTTGCCGTTACTTTTGATAATTCCTGCTTTTTCGGTTGCAATTTTATAAATTGTATCGCCGAGTATTGAAGTATGGTCGAGTGATATGCTTGTAATAACACTTACACAAGGAGTATCGATGATATTTGTTGAATCAAGTCTGCCACCGAGACCGACTTCAAGAACAACATAATCACATTTCTTAGCTTGAAAATAAAGAAAAGCAGCTGCGGTAACAGCCTCAAATTCGGTAGGCTGAATTCCTTTTTTAGATAAAACATCAATCGCATTTTTTACTTTCTCAACACATTCTGAAAGATCATTGTGTTCGATCATTTCACCGTTATATTGAATTCTTTCACGAAAATCGGTGACATACGGAGAAATAAAAAGACCGGTATTATATCCGTTTTTTATAAGAATATTTGAAATCATCGTTGAGGTTGAACCTTTTCCGTTCGTTCCGGCAATATGAAAGAATTTCAGATTTTTTTGTGGATTTCCGAGTTCGTTGCAAAGTGCCTCAATTCTTTCCATTCCCGGATTAATTCCGAATTTTTCAAGAGAGTGTATATATTCAATAGCATCATTACAATTCATTGTTTTCACCTGAAATTTAAGCCCGAGAGTAACCTCGGGCTCGTTTTATTTAACCTAATTTTGCGATGCTGTCTTTGAGCATTGCGATTTTTTCCTGATATTTTGCAGCTTGTTCTCTCTGCGCCGCAACAACATTTGCAGGCGCTTTAGCAACGAAGTTTTCATTTGAAAGCTTATTGTTAACGAAATCAAGATCTTTCTGAACTGCTGCAAGTTCTTTGTTGAGTCTTGCTTTTTCCGCTTCAAAATCAACAAGTTCACCCATGGGAATATAAATCTTAGCGTCATGAGTTATAACGCATACTGCTCCGTCAAGCTCAAAGCTTTCCGCAACCTCTACTTCAGATGCACTTGCAAGTCTCTGCATAAATACGCCGCCCTGCTCAAATGTATCCTTATATGATGTTGCAATGTAAACCTTTGCTTTCTTTGAGGGAGGAACATTCATTTCTGCTCTGCGGTTACGGATAGCACGGACAGCAGTCATGATTCTTTCCATTTCAGCTTCATCTTCTTCAAATGAAAGAGCTTCATTATATTCAGGCCATGCAGAAATCATGATCGATTCGCCATCATGAGGAATAGTCTGCCAGATTTCTTCTGTGATGAAAGGCATGAAGGGATGGAGAAGTTTGAGAATCTTATCCATAACCCATACAAGAACCTGCTTTGCGCTCTGTGCTTCTTCGCCGCCTTTCTGGAGTCTGATTTTTGCGATTTCAATGTACCAATCACAGAATACATCCCAGATGAAATCATAAAGCTTTGCAACAGCAACGCCAAGCTCGAATTTTTCAAGATTATCTGTTACTTCGCTTGCAAGTTTATTTACAAGACTGATAATCCATTTATCTTCAAGAGCAAGTGCTGGAGGAAGAACGCAGGGAATCTCGTCATCGCCGATATTCATAAGAATAAATCTCGATGCATTCCAGAGTTTGTTTGCAAAGTTACGGCTTGCACCAACCTTTTCGTCGGAGAATCTCATATCGTTTCCGGGACTGTTGCCTGTTGCAAGAGTAAATCTGAGAGCATCAGCACCGTATTCATCGATAACGAGAAGAGGATCGATACCGTTACCAAGAGATTTTGACATCTTTCTGCCCTGTGCATCTCTTACGATACCGTGAATAAATACAGTCTTGAAGGGTTCCCGACCCATCTGCTCACAGCTTGAAAAAATCATTCTGGCAACCCAGAAGAAAATAATATCATATCCGGTAACAAGAGTGCTTGTGGGGAAATAGTGGTCAAGCTCAGGAGTTTTATCCGGCCAACCGAGAGTTGAGAAAGGCCAGAGTGCTGATGAGAACCAGGTGTCAAGAGTATCGGGATCCTGCTCAACTTTTCCTCCGCACTTGGGACAGCAATCAGGAGTTGTTTTTGCAACAACAACTTCACCGCAGTCTTCGCAATAATAAGCGGGAATTCTGTGACCCCACCAGAGCTGACGTGAAATACACCAATCTTTGATGTTTTCCATCCAATGGAAATATGTCTTTTCAAATCTTTCAGGTACAAATTGAGTTTTTCCGCTTTTAACGCATTCTATTGCAGGTTCTGCAAGAGGTGCCATCTTAACAAACCACTGCTTTGAAATTCTTGGTTCAACGCTTGTGTGACAACGGTAGCAAGTACCTACATTATGGCTGTAGTCTTCGATTTTTATAAGTGCACCTTCAGCTTCAAGATCTGCAACAATAGCTTTTCTTGCCTCGAATCTGTCCATGCCTGCATACTTGGGATAATCATCTGTAATCTTAGCATCGTCTGTCATGCAGTTGATAACAGGAAGATTGTGGCGAAGACCTACTTCAAAGTCATTGGGGTCATGAGCAGGTGTAATTTTAACAACACCTGTTCCGAAATCCATTTCAACATAGTCATCGGCAACAACGGGAATTTCTCTGTGAACAATGGGAAGAATAAGAGTTTTGCCAACAAGATCCTTATATCTTTCATCATTGGGATTAACAGCAACGGCAGTATCGCCGAGAAGAGTTTCGGGACGGGTTGTTGCAAGCATAAGATATCCGCTTCCATCCTTGAAAGGATAACGGAGATGCCAGAAATGACCTGCCTGATCTTCATATTCAACTTCAGCGTCTGAAATTGAAGTCAAGCAATGAGGACACCAGTTGATGATTCTCTCACCTCTGTAGATGAGACCTTTTTCGTAAAGACGGCAGAACACCTCAAGAACAGCCTTGCTGCAACCTTCGTCAAGAGTAAAACGTTCTCTTTCCCAGTCGCAGGATGAACCCATCTTCTTAAGCTGTTCGATAATACGGCCACCGTATTTTTCTTTCCATTCCCATGCACGCTTAAGGAAACCTTCTCTTCCGAGGTCATCCTTTGTAAGACCCTCAGCCTTCATTGCTTCAACAATTTTTGCTTCTGTAGCAATTGATGCATGGTCTGTACCAGGAAGCCAGAGTGCATCATAGCCCTGCATTCTTCTCCAGCGGATCAGAATATCCTGAAGGGTGTTATCGAGTGCATGACCCATATGAAGCTGACCGGTGATATTGGGAGGTGGAATAACGATTGTGTAAGGTTTTTTTTCATTTTCAACCTTAGCATGGAAATAGTTTCCTTTGAGCCAGAAGTCATAAATACGATCCTCAACATTTTTCGGATCATACTGTTTGGCAAGTTCTTTTGCCATTTAAATCAATCCTTTCTTTTTCGCAAGGCAAATAAAAAACTCGCCTCACAGATAAAATCAATGAGACGAGCAATAATTACCCGCGGTACCACTCAAATTGCGTTTACAACGCCACTCTTTGGGTTCTGACAAACCCTATGCATTAACGCAGCATTCACGGAAAGGGTCTACTTGCTTAAAGCTTTCTTCCTTTCGGCTCGGGGGCTACAACAAGCATTTATCACACATCGGCTTTTCACCAACCGCCGACTCTCTGAGAGTGCATTAATACTGCCCTCCCCGTCAAAACCTTTGTATTAAATTTTAAATAATTCTAACATATAACAAGAATATTGTCAATATAATTTATTATTATTTTAAGCTATTACTCCGTAAAACTCAAGTAGAGCAGGATTGATGATTTCGTCCGTATAATCGAAGCAGGAGCTGTGTCCGCCACCTTCAATCATAATCTCCTGTGCGCCTTCAATTGATCTGGTTATCATCTTTGAATGCCATCTTTGAATCATATCATGTTCTCCGTAGATATTCAGAACAGGAACTTTGATTGCAGATATATCCTTGAATGTAAGACTCGGCTGACCGACCATCATTCCTTTAATATCTCTTCTGATTTTTGTTTCTCTGTCGTTAGTAATCCATGCCTCGACACATAAAACAATATATTGATATGTTATCTGTATCTGGTCAAATGTGTTGGTTCCCAATGTGTTGATATTTGAACCCATTATGGCAAGTGCCTTAACTCTGTCCTGGTGTGCAAGAGTAAAAACAACGCCGAGATTTCCGCCGTCACTGAAACCGAAAATATTGGTTTTTTCAATACCAAGTGTATCAAGAATAACAACAAGATCGTTGCTCATATCTTCGAATGTCATTCCGCCCTCTACCCAATCGGATTTTCCTGTGCCTCTGGGTGAAACGGTTATTACTTTAAAATGTTTTGACATTTCAGGAAGAATACTGCCGTCAAAACTGTGCATGTCTCCCCCATTCGGAGGAAGAAGAAGCAACGGTTCGGCGTCGGGATTTCCGTATATGCCGTATTCAATTTTTGCTTTACCGCAATCGATTAAACCGTATTCTTTCAGCTCGGGTACGGATGAAGCAAAAGCAACGGATGAAAAATTCAAAACAATAATAAACGAAATTAATAATGCAACTATTCTTTTCATAAGAACACCCCTTTTTATACAGTATATCATTTTTAAAAATTTATTCAATATAATCTGGTGATAAAATGAATCAAAAATATGAAATTTTTAGAAATATATCTGTAATGACAATAATTAATCTGATTATACGTTCTGCAAGCATAACCTTCAATGCTTATTTAACATCAAAAACAGGAACATCATTAATTGGTCTTTTTCAGCTCATTATGTCGGTTTATTCTTTGGCTGTTACTTTTTCATGTGCCGGAATAAAGCTTGCAGTTACAAGAGTTGCTGTTGAAATTAACGAAATACAAAAATATGATTTAAAAAAATCTGTTTCATATTGTGTGACTTATGCAGGTTTATGCGGCTCATTAATCGGATTTTTATTATTTGTTTTTTCAGGGTTTATTTCTGACACTTGGATTTGCGATATCAGAACTGTGTTTCCGTTGAAAATTTTATCTGTCAGCCTTCCATTTGTATCCATGTCATCTGCTTTATGCGGATATTTTACTGCTGTTGGAAAAATACCGCAGTACTCAATAATTCAAATGGCTGAACAGATATCCAAAATGATATTCATATTTTCATTTTTTACATTTAATAAAAATTTAAATGCGGTGAGATCATGTATTTACATCGTATCGGGAATGACATTTTCAGAAATACTATCGTTCGCTTTGTCAAACATTTATTTCAATTATTCAACTCAAAAAGAAACAAAAAAAGACATATTTAATCCATCCCGTTTTTTCAGAATTTCATTACCTGATGCAACGGGAACCTGCATAAGAAGTGTTCTTCTTACCGCAGAGCATTTGTTGATACCCAAGAATCTGAAAAAATCAGGAATAAACAGCTTACAGTCTCTGTCTGTTTACGGAATTATTCACGGTTTAGTTATGCCTGTATTACTATATCCATCAGCGATATTGTCATCATTATCCGCAGTTATAATTCCTGAGCTTGCAAAGATGCATGAATTGAAAGATTTTAACAGAATAAAGATAACAGTAAGAAAATGTCTTAAATACACTGCTGTTTATACCTTTTCTTGTATGATTATAATTATAATATTTTCACCTGTTATAGCGGAAATTTTCTGCAAAAACAAAGAAGCGGTGAAGTATATCAGAATACTGTCACCGCTTATTCCGTTGATGTATACGGATATAGTTACAGACGGATTGCTGAAAGGAGCAGATCAGCAATTATATTCAATGAAATATAATATTATTGATTCTGCATTTTGTCTTTTATCGGTAATATTTATTATTCCGAAATATTCTGTAAAAGGGTATATCTTTATTCTTTATTTCAGCGAAATATTGAATTTTTATCTGAGCTTAAACAGATTGTTAACTGTTTGTGAAGTCAGATTTTTTCAAGAACGGAAAGAAGATAATTCCACATTCTTTCGGTTGAAGAAATGCTTAATCTTTCGGAAGGAGTGTGGATATCATACATATCCGGACCGAATGAAACACAATCGAGACCTTTTATCTTACCGCAAAACAGTCCGCACTCAAGCCCCGCATGAATGGCGGTAACTTTCATGTCTTTTCCGAACATATCTTTATAAACATCAGCCATTAAATCTCTTAGCTGCGATTCTTCTTTATATTCCCATGCGGGGTATTCGCCGTAAACTCTAATATTACACCCAAAATCAGATGCAATATTATCAAGTCTGTCAAGAAGGTTGTTTTTCTCATTGTTTTTGCTGCTTCTGACTGAAAAAGAAAATGAAACCTTGTTATCTGAATGTGATAATATTCCAAGATTTAGAGATGTCTGAACGAGACCTTCGATATCTTTGCTCCATGCAATAACACCGCCGGGAAGTGTGTTTAATAGATTGATTATTCTGATTGTTGATTCAGAATCCATCATTATCTTTTCTGATTCGGTTTCGTAAACAGAAATCTGAATATCGGGGTCTGTATTTATACATTCTGCAGAAATCCTGTCGCTGAGTGTTCTGATATATCCGGAAATATTTTTTTCGGATGTTGAAATAACGCATATACACTCTCTTGTTATAGCGTTATCCATTTTACCGCCGTTGATATCTATGATATTGAATGGGAAGTTTTCGTTCAATTCTTTCAAAACTCTGCCCATAACCTGATTTGCATTAAGATAACCGTTATGAATTTCCGCACCCGAATGACCGCCATGAAGACCCGATACTGATATACAGAAGGTATTGTTCTTATTATCAGAGTATTTCGGTTCAAAATAAATATCTGCTCTTGCACCGCCTGCACAGCTGACCCAAAGAGTACCTTCTGCTTCAGAGTCGGCATTAATCATTCTTTTACCTTTGAGAGGAGAAACATCCAATGCTTCAGCACCAACCATTCCTATTTCTTCGTCGGAAGTGAAAAGAATTTCAAGCGGAGGATGTGAATATTCGTCCGAATCAAGAAGTGCGAGACACATTGCAACGGCAATACCGTCATCACCGCCAAGGGTTGTACCCTTTGCACCTACAAAATCACCGTCAACAAACAATTCAAGTCCATCGAATTCAAAATCTATTTTGCAGGTTTCGTCTTTTTCCCATACAATATCGGTATGTCCTTGAATTATAACCGGTTCTTCGTTTTCTCTGCCCTTCGAACCTTTTTTGAAAATTATAATATTATTGTATTCGTCGGAAACAAAACGGAGTCCTCTTTCGGAAGCGAATTCTTCGCAGTATTTTCTGATTTGTTCGGTATGTCCCGATCCTCTTGGAATTGAGGATATCTCCTCAAAATAATAAAACACTTTCTCTGGTTTCAGCCCTTTAAGCTTATTCATCTGAATCACCTCTGATAATTTCAATTTCTGAAGGACCGTTTATAACGGTTTTCTTGCCCTTTTCGGCATTAAAAACAATATCTCCGAACTCGGTCGGAATAATTATATGGGCGTAATCAAGTCCGTAAAGATTTGGAGTGAATTTAAGCTTTTTCATTCCGGGTTCAAGAATTTCCAGTCCGGTTAATGCCATGGGCATTTGGTATGCGGGTGTACCGCCCCATGCGTGTGAATGGTCAAAAGAATAACCTTCCTCGGGTGATATCCAGCCTTCCGCGAGACCTTTGTCACATTCTTCAACTACAGGAATCCATCTTTCGAGAAGCTTCATGCCGTATTTATCGAACATATTGTATTTTCTGACCGCATCAAGAAGATAATGCATAAAATACGGCTGAATATCCTGAAGAGACTCATCAAAAATTATTCTGTCAAGTATATCCTTTGCAAGTTCTTCGTCAGCAAGTCCGTATAACGATGCCAGAATGTTGGGATATTTTGAAAAATATTTTTTATCAACATTTGCGGGAAGATAATGTTTTTCTCCTCCGTAGGGAGTTCCGAGGCCGTCAAAATACAGCTTTTTTTCTTTATCAAAGAATGTTCTGTTGAACTCGGTTTTGAATCTTTCGGCTTTGATTTTCAGTTCTTCTGCAAGATTGTTTTCATCAATGTAAGAATATATTTTAATTGCATTGATTAATGCGTTGTAATAGAAAGCATTGAGTACGGTCTGACCAAGAGCCTTAGGAGGATGGTGCATTGAAAAGCCGTCAATAACAGTCCAGTCAACAAACATGAAATCAGGAGGATTATAAATAATTCCTTTTGCGTCTTTATATGTATCAAATCGTTCAAGAAGTTTTGAAAGAGCATCTTTGCAGTAAAACAAAATCGATTTTCTGCCCATTATCATATATATGTCATGAAGCATCTGAACCCATATAAGACTGTAGGTTGTATGGAACATTACTCCGTCATTTGCATAAAGCCAGTCAGCTGTTCTCATTAAATCAAACTCAGCAAGACGCATATCGCCAAAGCAAAACAATGTCATAAGGCTTTCGATATTATAATCACCAGTACAAGCTAAAAGTTCCTGATGCTTTGTGCTGTCAAGATGTATTGATTGTCTGCAGATTTTCAATGTATGTTTACATACATCGTAAACTTTGTTCAGACCTTCGTTGCTTGTAACAAAAGTACCTTCTTTTTCAATCGGATACCAAGGTGCAATCAATGAAAGCTTAACTTTTATTTCAATGTCATCTGTATTTTTGATAATAAGTTTTACCATTCCCGCACTATGCATACGGAATGAAAAATAATCTCCGAATGTATAATCAAATACAATATTTTCTTCAGCTTCATTCTGACCTTTAAGCTCACACGTTTTTAGAATTATATCACATATACCGTATGAACTTAATACGGGATAAACACCGTATATTTTATCAAGCTCAAACTCAAATGTTTCGGTTTTACCGACGCTGACTTCAATTTCTTTTTCAAAAATTTTATTAAAAGTTCTGGGCGGAATATATGAATCTTCCAAATTCCATATATCCTTCACTTCAATAGCTTTGAATGATACATAAAAAGGCTTCTCTCTAAGGCTTGAATCGTAACTTCTGAAGTCATTATAACATTCATCCCTTTTTGCCCGCCAGGTTGAATCGGTTTCAATTTTTTCTGTTGTGCCGTCTTCAAATGTAACAATACCCGATAAAAAGAATCCGCCGTGACCCTTTGAATAATCGCAGCACATTTCGGGCTGAAGTCTTACTTTTGATTCGATTTCTATTTCATTAACTGAATCAGAACTGAAATCAAGATTATATCTGTCTGCATAATGTTTCGGTGCTGTGCCGACACAGAGAAAATCACCGCCAGCCAATGCAGGACCTATACCAATCAGTTCTTTATTGATATGAAGAATATAACAGTTATCAGCACTGACACGAAAATTAAATGACTTTATTTTTTTATCGTATTTGTAAGATGTGAAGAATTCGGTTACGCAGTAGTTAAACTGATCATCATCTTTATTTGAACAGTCAAAAAGTGTGTTATATCGGTTGTGTTGAAATCGGGGATATATTTTATCATCAAGCCATATCCAGGGCATATTTACACCGCCAATCATTTAATTCAAATAACCCGAACTCATTATGAATTCGGGTTTGTTTTTTAATATTCCGTAACAATTCCTTCGAGAAAATCAGTTTCGATAACATATCCTTCATTGTTTACACGGAAGGTTTTGATTTCGAACTGACCGAAATCGGCATAAAAACCTGCATCAATAATATCACAAACTACTGCGGCTTTAACGGCTTTACCTTCAGTTTCGCAAAAACGGATGATAACATCGCCTGAGCCGTCTTCACAGGATTTGAAAGCTGTGAGCTGAATGTTCGGTTTATTTACACTTATAAAGCTCTTCTTCTGAGGCATAGTTCCTTTGTGATAGCTCACGGGAACTGCAACAGGTTTTGAGTTAAACAGTGCAGAAAGCTGCTGAATACCGCTTTCCTCTGCCTCTCCCATATGAGGATAAACAGCATATTCAAATCTGTGAAGACCTTCATCACAGTAACTGAAATCAGCATCAGGTCTGTCTGAATAATGGTCTGCAAAGATTGAATTTCTGAGCATGGTGAGTCTGAGAGTGTTTCCGGGACAGTCATAGCTGTACTTTGAATCGGAAATTATTGAAACACCCTTGCGGATTTCACTTCCTGCGGTAATATCACCCCATGTAAGAGCAGGCTCTTCTTCACCGTTGCAAGGACGCTTGATATATGCAGAAGGAATCTCATAAGTTGAGATAGGATTATCACCTTCTACGGTAACAGGCATTTTAAGAATTGTCAGAGGTTCCTGCCATAGTGCACGGCATTTAACTCTTAAATGCTTTGCGTCGGATGCAAGAATGTAATCCTGAGTAAGATATGAACCATTATAAATATGTTTGACTCTTACGAGTGCACGTGCAGGTCCGGTTTCGACAAGATCGATTGATTTTAATTGCATTTTATCAATTTCTTTATCAAACTTGAAAATGTTATGAGCCCATGTATCGGGTTCGGTGTTATCAACAATCGTGGGAATGCAGAACTCACCGCCAACAAACTCAACTCCGTTTTCCTTTGAAACAAGGCTCTTTATACCGCCTGTTTTATCATCAAAAACAACTTTGATGTGCTTATTTTCTAATGTAAGTCCCGATGCAGAAACATCGCTCTCAGTCTTGCTGTATTCAACATAATCTGAATCCTCATGCCAGAGCCAGTAAGTTGCATATCCGAGTGCGGGAACTTTTGCAATGAAAACCGTATCAAGATGTGAATCATTAGAACGTGATGATCGGACATTCTGATAAATAACGTTGTTGCCTTCGCTGTCTTCAACCTTTCTTGAAGGATGATATGTTCTGACAGGTGTTTCTACCTCAAAAGAATGTGGATTGAAAACGATAACAGGTCTGGGGAATTTAAGATTCCTGCAATGGTGACGTGCAATTGATGACTGTGCGTCGGTAACCCCATCAAGCCAAGTATCAACCATTCCGGCTATCTTGAGCATAGCTTTATTCTCTTCATTTGCAGCAATTTTTAATGCATATCCCATGGAATCACGCACATCATCATACGCTTCTTTGATAGAGCAACCGCAAAGAATATCATGAAACTGATTGAAACAAACTTCTTTCCAGGCCTTGCCGAATTCCTCTGTTGCTTTCGGAAGATTATTTATAGAGCCCGCAACCGTATTCCATTTTTCTGCATTTGCAAGCCAGTATTCGGCTTTTCTGTTGAGTTGTTTTACCATCGATGTTGCGGAATAACATCCGCTTGCGTGATGCTGAAGTTCATCATTCAATACCGGTAAATCAAGCTTATCAGCACACATTTCAGAGAAATATTCATCAGGAGAAGAATATTCAAGCTCTTCGTAGCCATTTTCTTTAAGCTCAAGAAGATAATCAAGGTCGCCTTTGGTAGGTCCGCCACCGTGATTGCCGACACCGAAGAAAAACATCATTCCGTGTCCGTTTTCTTTAGCACGTTCTTTAAGAACAGCAAGTTCAGAGTCAATACCGTTTTTGCCGTTAACACAATAGCAGTCACGTATTCTGTATGTTAAAACTCTTGAACCGTCGGGGCTGTCCCACCAGAAAAGATTTTCAGGGATTTCGGGATTTTCATGCATTCCGGGACGCATCATAACATAGCATCTCATACCACCTTTGTTAAGAAGCTGAGGAAGCATTGCATTATGACCGAATGAATCAACATTGTATCCTGTTTTGCAGATTTCACCAAATTTTTCATAATAATAAAGCTGGCTGTAAAGAGCCTGACGGGCATAGCTTTCTGCAGAAGGCATATTACAATCGGGTTGAACCCACCAGCCGTTAACGGGAACCCATTTACCTTTCTTTACAAGCTTTCTGATTTCTTCAAAAAGCTCAGGATCAATTTCTTCAACCCATTTATAATATGAAGCAGATGAACAAGTAAAAACAAGACCTTTGTATTCCTTGATTCTTTCAACTGCACTTCTGAATGTCTGTAATACTTCACCGCAACCTTCCTGCCATCTCCAAAGCCAGATGGGATCAAGATGTGCGTTGCTGATAATATGTAATTTATTATTCATAAATATACCTCATTATTCAAAAAATCCGTAATATCTGCCAACCCAATATGCAAAAGTATAAACATAGCAGCTTTCAACAACCCATACACCGCCTGAATCCTCATTTTTTAAGTCAAGAGGATTTCTGTCATATTTAGATATGAATCTTTCATCGGGAGGAAGAAGAACGGAAATGGTTTTTGTTCCCGTTCTTAAAGTCTTGACCGGAATATCATGTCTTCCTTCAAGGCTAACACCTGCGGCAAGTCTGCTGAGATTTGTTCTGTAGAACCATGTTGCAAGTCTTTCTAAATCGGGTTTTTCATCGGGACAAGAAATAAAATACGGAAGATCATATCCGGGATTGAACTCTTTACCGATGGATGTTCTCCATGCTTTATAACCTTTTCTGTACTTTTTGAGAAGATTTTCATCCTTTTCAAGAGTGCAGAGCCCCCAGTAAGCGCAGGTAGCAAGCATATGGTCGCCATACATTATATCTTCAGGAAAATCAAATCCCATTGAAAGGCTTGCCTGGTAAAGTCTGTCGAAATGCTTTTCCGTCATATCAGCATATCCGAGGTCGTTTACAAGATGGTCATAGTGTGCACGCCATTTGCCTTCTTCACCTGTAATTTTCATCGTAACGAGAAGATACATCAGAAGCTGAGCAGCATTAAGTGTGCCGTCAACCCAACCGAATTCAGTATTGAAATAACGAACGCTCCATTTTGCCCATGTTGTCGGTTCGCCTGTAAAATCATGAAGTTCATCACCGTGGTCAATTATATGATTCATGAGGTTTTTAACGGATGAAACAATTATTTCGTCGAGCTCCGGATCATCGCATCCGAGATGTTCATGAGCAAAAAGAAGATGGAGGAAGTGATGAGTTATTTCATCACTGCTTGTATCAGCTTTATAAATGATATCATTGTCCGTGTATCCGAGATCGGTATAAAGCTTTGAAAGACGTTTCGGAATTTCGGCAGATGCATCAATGACAACTCCGACGGTGTTGCGTTCTTTTGATGCTGATGTTTCGAGACAGGTTGCTTTACCGTCTGTAATTCTGAAGAATAATCCGTCATCGGGAAGAGGCTCATAAGCGCAAAGATAGGTTCTTGCAGCAAAGCCGTCGCCTCTTTTATGAACATGCATCAGAAGAAGAGTTGCTTCGCAAGCTCTTGTTGCAGTTTCTCTTGCTTTTATTGTATCAGGATGATCAATACCTTTTTCTCTCTTATATACAGAGTATTTGAGCATTTCTCCGATTGAATATCCTGCGGTGAAAGTTCCGTCATTATCAGAATGACCGTAGTTTAGAGCCGAATCAAGATTACGGGGTTCTGCAAGTTTTTTCTGGCTTACCATTCCCCTTCTGTCAACATATCTGAGAGTTTCCTGAAGAAGAATGTCTGCTTTTTCCTCAGCAGAAACAAGTTTCATTTCAATATATGCAACACCCGTATCAGTAAGCACCCAGACATTGTTTCCGTCTGCAAGAAGTGCTTTGACATTATTATCAAGCAAATCACGGGGTGCACTGAAATGCATGATTATATCATCTTCCCGATCAGCATTTTTATCGAATCTTGTAAGACCGTTTGATGCTCCGTACCATTCAATACCGCCTGAAACCGTACTGCATGAATAATCGCTCTTTTTTGAAGGAAGAGGATAAGGAAAAGCGTTAAGTTCAGGTGCATTGCTTTCGATTTTAAATAATTCTGCGGGAACAGCTTTATCGTTTAAATCAAAAAATCTGCTGCTTCTGCAAAGTCTGTCCAGCAATTTATAAGGCTTATTCATAGTACACCTCTTTTTATAAAATATATATTAACTATAACAGAAGAAAAAAATATATGCAATAGCATTTAAAGAAATTAATTTACAATATTTACATTTTAATTGTGTAATGATATAATAAACCAAATTAATTATTTTAAGGTGAGTTATGCTTTCGTTTAAACCTATAACACTTGATGATATTCCGACACTTAATGCATATTTCAACGCCTATCCCCACAGACAATGCGACAGAGCTATGGGTTCAACTGTTATGTGGCGTGATTATTTTGAAAACAGATTTGCGTTGCACAACGGAACCATTATTCTATCGGCAAAACTTAATGATGAAATTTGTTTTTCATATCCCATCGGAAGGAATCCCGATGAATGCCTTGAGCTGATTGAAGAATACTGCAATGAGAAAAAAATTCCCATGGTTCTTTGTACAGTCAACAACAATGAGCTTGAACATCTTAAGATAAAATATCCGGGATGTATCGCAGATGCAGACAGAGACTGGTTTGATTATCTTTACGAAAAAGATGCAATCATGAATCTTATCGGCAGAAAATATTCCACTCCGAGAAACCATATCAACAAGTTCAGAAAGCTTTATCCTGATTGGAGTTTTGCACCTGTTTCAAAAGATAATGTTGATGAATTAATTGAATTCACCAATAATTTTACTTTCAATGCAGAGAAAGACGAGAGTGCAAAGCTCGAACTTGAAATGTGCATTGAAGTGCTCAGAAATTTTGATGTTTACGGTATGCTCGGAGGAGTTCTGAAAGCAGATGACAAAATTGTCGGATATTCCATCGGTGAAATTATTGGAGACACAGTTTTTTGTCATATAGAAAAAGCTGATATTTCCTTTGCAGGAGCATATCAGATGCTTACAAATCAATTTTTAAAAACATTTGCATCATCTGATGATATAAAGTTTGTTAACAGAGAAGAGGATTGCGGAGACGAAGGACTACGCAAATCTAAACTTTCATATCACCCTTGTGAGCTTATTGAAAAAAATACGGTTTATATTTACGGAAGGAATGATTGAATGAAACTCGGTATTATTAACGGTTGGGATGAAGGATGCATCAAGTATGTTCACGATAAAGGTCTTGATGCTGTTGAGTTTTGTGTGAATTATAATTATGACTCGTTCGACTTTTTGTCAAAAGCATACGATATAAAGAGTTACAGCGAAAAATACAATGTTTTTGTCAGCGCAATCGGTCGTTGGGGAATGGAAAGAATCGATGAAAACGGTGAAGTTATCCCCGAAGCATTGCAGAATGACAAAAATCTTATCGATGCCGCTTCAATTATCGGTTGCCCCGTTTATAATTGCGGAGTAAACTATACCGACAGCAAAAACTTCCATGAAAACTGCTCAATCGCAATAAACTATCTCGGCAATCTTATTGAATATGCTAAAGAAAAGAATGTTAAGATTGCAACATATAATTGCCGTTGGGATAATTTTATTGTTGACCCGGAAGCATGGAGACCCGTTCTTTCCGCTCTCCCTGAGCTTGGAATTAAATATGATGTTTCTCACTGCCTCGGTCACAACGGAAATTATATAAATGAGCTTCTTGAATTCGGCGATAGAATATATCATTTCCATCTTAAAGGCTCTGTTTATTTAAACGGCGAACATTATGACGATGCACCCGCAGGTCTTGATATGACGGATTGGAACACTGTATTTGAAATACTCTACACAAAGGATTATAACGGAACGATTTCGATTGAACCTCATTCATCGATGTGGAATGGCCAAAAAGGTCAGTGGGCAATTGATTTTACAATCAATAAATTCAGACCTTATATTATGCCTGATGATTATGAATATTCTGATAATCCTTATATGCCTTAAATAAATCAACACCGAAGTCAGCATTTTGACTCCGGTGTTATTTTTATATAATAGGAATTGAATAATAATAGTCGGTATACCATATACCGGCAGAATAACTTCTTGTTCGTATATCCACTCTGTTATCATAAACCTCAAAATTAAGTCCCGTTCCGTTTGATACTCTGCCCCTGATTGTTGCGTACATATAAGGAGGAAGATTTATGCTGTGGAATGAACCGTCAGATTCAACTGTTAAATATTTATATATATCTAACTGACCGTCATTTGTCACTCCGTTATGAAGATGACCCGATATCATGAATACATTCTTGTATTTTTTGAGTATTTTTTCAACATCAGCTGATTGATCGCCCAGTCCGCCGTCATCAGGTTCAGGTTCATCGTCACCCCAAGTTTCGGGTAAACCGTGCGTCTGATTAATCGGCCAATGGCTGATAACGAAAATCGGTAAACCGTCTTTTGAAGCTTTTTTCATTTCATTTTCCAGCCATATAAGCTGTTCATCGCTGATGTATGCTGA
The DNA here is from genome assembly GCA_045602905.1 of Acutalibacteraceae bacterium. Taxonomy (GTDB): domain Bacteria; phylum Bacillota; class Clostridia; order Oscillospirales; family Acutalibacteraceae; genus CAG-177. Next base: position 10,285 of record JAZSCL010000187.1, on the reverse strand, counting down.
TGTTCTGTCTGTTTCGCTTCCGAGAACTATAAAAGTATAACCGTTAATTTGGGTTGAATAATATTCATGCTCAATTTTTCTGTCAGCGATTTTTTCATTGTATTCTATAAAATATTTCTTTGCAAGGTCATATTTATCGTCTTCTGTCCAAGTATCGTGATTACCTTGTGCAAGAATTATGTTTTTTGCAGGAGTATATTTTTTAAATGTTTCGTAGAGATTTTCCCACTCTTCTTTTTCGCCGTGGTCTGTAAGATCTCCCGAGCAAACAACAGCATCAAGAGTATGATCAAAATTTTCCATATCGTGCAAGCCAAATTCAAGCATCATTGAACGAAGAGCCTCATCAGTCATATGAATATCCGAAATTGATGCAAAGAACAGTTTGCAGTCATCCGGTGATATAGGTTCTGTTTTTGCTGTAAAATTACCGAATACAGGAGAAAATAACGTGTTGAGAATAAAAGTTAAAACAAGCAGAATTGTTTTGGTAAATGATATCATTTTAAAATTCCTTTCAGATTATATTCTTAACTGTTCATTATTTTTTGTCATTTGACCGTTTTTTATCATTTTATGTTTTAGAATAAAAAACATAGTAAACTGTGCAAAAAAAGTCACTGCCCACGAAACGGGATATGACCAATACAGATTAATCAAAGTTCTGTCCAGCGGAAGAATAAGGAAAACCCATGCAATTCTTATTCCGCAAGCGCCGAGAAGGGAAACTATCATAGGTTCAAACGATTTACCCATTCCTCTGATTTGGCTTGCGGCAACATCCATCAACGAACAGAAGAAATAAAACGGCATAATCAGTTTTAATCTGTCTGCGCCGATTGCAATAACCGCTGGATCATCCGAAAACAAACTAACTATAAAATCACCAAATATAACGCCCAGATTTCCCATTCCGATTCCGATAATAAGTGTTATAATAATACAATATTTATATACCTTACCGACATTCAGATACTGCTTTGCACCCATATTCTGGGATGTGAAGGTCATTGTTGTCTGAGCAACCGCATTAGTGCAAGTGTAAACATATGAATCGAAATTTGAACCTGCTGCAATGCCAGCCATTGCAATTGAACCGAATGAATTAACAGTAGATTGAATTATAACATTTGATATTGAAAAAAGTGAGCTTTGAATTCCTGCGGGTAATCCGAGTTTAATAATGCTGAAAAGCTCTTTTTTATATATTTTCAGTTTGGAAACAATTAGTTTACATGAATTCGGTAATTTCATCAAATAAAGCATAATAAGAATTGCCGATATATATTGAGAAACAATTGTTGCAATACCAACACCGTCAACACCAAATCCAAAAAATATGACAAGAACAAGATTTAAAATAACGTTTATCAATCCTGAAAATGTTAAAATATAAAGAGGTCTTTTGGTATCTCCCGTAGCCCTGACAATCGATGCACCGAAATTATAAGCGAGAAGACCCGGCGAACCGAGAAAATAAATCTTCAAATAAAGAGCAGCAAGATGAAGAACATCTTCGGGAACATCCATAATCTTTAACATTTCGTCGGAAAAAATATAGCCGATTACTCCAATTAAAAATCCGCAGAATATACTCATCAGCATTGCCGTATGAGTGCATTCATGAACGCTTTTTTCATCTTGTTCGCCTATATGTCGGGCAATCATGACTCCGGCACCCATCGAAAGGCCGAGAAAAACATTAAGAAAAAGATTGACTAAAGATCCCGTTGAACCTACAGCCGCAAGTGCCTCCTTGCCGACAAATCGACCGACAACAATAATATCGGCAGTATTATAAGCAAGCTGAAGCAGACCTGTAAGCATCAATGGAACTGAAAAAATCAGAATTTTCTTCAAAAACGGACCTTTTGTCATATCAAGTGAATATCTTCTGTCCAAATATATTCCCTCCTTTCTTATAGATTATATTATAACATTCTTTCATTTAATGTAAAGAAAAATTACAGAAAAAACGGCAGTTATAAGCTGCCGTTTAAAATCATATTTCAGAAAAAGGAGTGCTGATATGAGTCAACCTGAAATTAACAGGCTCTCTGTTACAATTAAATCTGTAAACACTCATAACCATTCCAATTGCGAAATAAATACACAGATTAGATGAACCGCCTGCGCTGACAAACGGTAATGTTATGCCGATACTCGGAAGAAGCATAAGACACATTCCGATATTGATTATAACCTGTGCACCAATCATGAAAGCTGTGCCAAAACATATAAGACTGCCTGAAATGTTTCTGGACATTTTTCCGACTGAAACGGTTTTGAAAATAATAAGCGCAAATACAAGTAAAAGAACAATGCATCCGATAAATCCGAGTTCTTCGCCTACAACGGTAAAAACCATATCGCTCTCGTTGACGGGAACACCTTTTGGAGACTGGGTGTAAGTTCCTTTGAACAAGCCGTCACCGAAAAGTTTGCCTGAACCGATTGCGTTAAGTCCTCTTTGCTGCTGATAAACAATATCTCTGTAAACTTCCTCGCTTAACGCATCGGGATAATATATTGCAAGAATTCTTCGTTTATGAAATTGCGCAAGGAATTTTACCCATAACAAAGGCATAGCAGCAATTCCGATTCCGAGAGCAACAGCAAAATAACGAAGCTGCACTCCTGCAACAAACATCATGCCCACAAACATAAGCATAAATACAATTGCAGAACCGAGGTCATCGGTAATAATGATTATACCGATCGGAACTAGAGCGTGAAGCGTTAACAGAAGAACATTCCTGATATTGTTGATGTTGTCTTTTACAGCCTCAATGTGTGCAGTGAAAGTAATAATAAAACCGATTTTAGCGAGTTCTGACGGCTGAAATTTAAGTGTAAATCCATCCATCTTAATAATCGGAATCCAGCATATCGCTTCGGGTCTGTCAATTGTTCCTTCGCCCCATATAAATAATGAAAACAAAAGCAAAAGACAGACACCGCCGACAAAAGGCCATAGATTAACGATTGCATCATAGTCCAGAAAAGAAATAATAAGACAGAACAGAATTCCGATACCCGCCGCAGCAATCATAGTAAGACATTCACGGCTTATAACAATTCCATCGGCTATCGCATCATTTCTTGTTGCACTGTGAACCATAAGAAATCCAAATACAGATGTAAGGACACATAAGAAAAAGTATATAAAGTCGGTTTCTTTAAGAGCATATTTAATTGTACTGTTTCTGCTCATAAAACCACCGCCTTAATCTGTTTTAATTATTTGATTTCATTTACAAGAGAAAGATATGCATCTGCGATATGGGCACCTGCGTCGGGACCTGTTGAAACGATTTCTTCATTTTCTGTAAGATATGAACGCCAGTCGTTCTGAGTAAGAAGATAACCAATCTGATCGTTTGTTACACCGAACACAAGAAGCTTTCTTTCTGTTGCTTCATCGAAAGGAGTATAGTTCCATTCGGTGCCGAGCCATGAATCTTCGGGAGCAATTGCACCGCCGTATGCGATTTCGGGAGCAAGTTCGCCGGGGATAAGAGCAACTGAAAGATTTGTTCCGAATTCTGCATAACCGATTTCCGTAACTACTTCATAATCAAGGCCGTTCTTAACTACAGTGTTGGTAAGAAGTCCGCCTCTTGCAGCAAGTCTGAAGATGCTGTTTTTAACGGGAACTGTGATTTCTTTGAATCTGATGCTGAGAATGGGAGCAACCTCTTCCAAATCAACGATTTCGCAGGCAATCTTGCCGAGAAGTTCACCAAAAGCAGCCATTCGTGCATAGCCTTCATCGTTGTATTTTGCCATAATTTCGGGATCAAGCTCAAGAACTTCGGGATAATTCGTTGTAATTGCAAGCTCAGCACCAAGAATCATCATGAAGTTTGCATTTGCAACTTCATTGATATACTGTTCCATGAAATAGGGATAGTCGCCTGTAAGCATTGTGCCAGCGGCACCGTTTCCGACACAGTGCATGGGAGCATTGATAATCCATGTTTCCTTTGAACCGTCAGAGGGAACGAAACGGAGTCTGTTCATGTTACCGTCAAAAACCTGAGGATCACGTTTGTCTCTGATGTATTCTGAGATGTCTGATGTACCGAAGAAAAGCTTACCTTCGGTCATATTTTCTGTTGCTTTTATCATTGAATCAACGGTAACTTTATAAAGATTTTCCATGAAATTCTTATTTTTACCGCTTTCAAGTTCCATACCAAGAAGATTTTTGAATGATGATGTGAAAAGTGCATTGATAATATCTCCGTTAAGACCGAATGTATCAACACTGCTGTGCTGATGAAGAACGGAAATATTAATGCTTGTGATTTCAAGACCCTTAGAGTCAGCGTAGGCCTGGAATTTTTCTCTCATAACTCTTACTTCGTTGTTAGCAAGACCGAATGCATCAAGAACGGTGAAAATGCTGATGCCTCTGCCGTCAGAAATGGCAATTGTTCTTACCATCTGATCGTCTCTCACTTCATCAGCAAGCTTCTTTGTAACTGAAAGGCTGCCGCCGACATAGTGTTCTTCGGTAAGCTCTTTGCCTGTAAGAATCGATGCATTTGAATAACCGAGCTTCCATACTGCGTCTTCAGCGGGAACTTTGATAAATTCTTCGGGAGAGTTTCCTTCATAGAAGTTTTCGGAAACATAGCTGTCTTTTGATTCCCAATCATGAGGCTCAAAAATAAGGGAAGCAATTCCGTTTACAAGACCGTCAAGAAGCTTGTCTACAGCCTGATAGAAACCTCTTTCTATATCGGATGTTACTTCTGTGGCGGCGTATGAGGGGAGAGCGAATGCTGTAATGAATACAGCAACCGAAAGGATTAAAGCGACAATTTTCTTTTTCATAATATACCTCCGTATTTAATCTATATTCTTAAGCTCCATATCACCGAAGCTTATAAAACCTTTTTTACGCATTAATTCCGATACTGCAAGTGAAATCAATGCAGGCGCAATAAAATGCATAACAATAATTTCAATCATAACTGTTTTAGAGTCGATTCCTGAATCAACCATCGAAGAATAGGTCATGAATTGACCAACTAATCCTGAAGTGCCCATTCCGGAGCCGGATGCATAACAAGTCATTTTTAGAACAGCTGATGAAATCGGACCAAGAATTGCACTTGCAATTATAGGCGGAATCCAAATCTGAGGATGTCTGACAATATTTGGCATCTGCAGCATCGATGTTCCGATTCCTTGCGCAATAAGTCCACCGAGTTTATTTTCTCTGTAGCTTATAACAGCAAAACCGATCATATTGGCACAGCAACCGACAACTGCCGCTCCACCCGCAATACCAGATAAACCGAGAATAATTCCGAGTGCAGCCGAACTGATGGGAAGAGTGAGACAAATACCCATCACAACCGAAACAACTATACCCATAATGACAGGCTGTTTTTCCATACCCCAACTGATAATCATTCCTATGTATGTTGTTACTTTTGATGCGGGTGGTCCGATAATAAATGCTGCTGCACATCCGACTAAAATTGAAACAGCAGGAGTGAGAATGATATCAAGTTTTGTTTTACCGCCAATAATCTTTCCTGCCTGAATGGCAAAAAATGCACCAATGAAAGCGCAGAGCGGATCACCCGGTCCTGAATAAAGCATTCCTGAATCAGTTACAACAGAACCGGCAAGAAGTTTAGCTGCGAAAGCACCGACCAAACCCACAACTGCAGCCGAAACACCTGTTAACGGCGTTGCTTTATACTTGAATGCCATTCCTACACCGATTCCTGCACCGGTGAGCGATTTAGCTACGGATGCAACAAGAATAAGGTATGTGCCGATCTGATTATCAATGAATCCGCCGACTTGTTCAAGTATTGTTCCGATTATAAGAGTACCGAAAAGTCCGAGAGCCATACCCGACAGTCCGTCAACAAATATGTAATTGAATATATTTTTCAGTGTTTTCATTTCTTTATTATTTCTTTAAATGCATTTGCATATAATCTTCCGATAAATTCCGAGCCGTTTGCGTTGGGATGCACTCCATCATCTGACCAATGAGTGTAATCTGTTCCGACACAGTTCTGAGCAAACAAACCGTCAAGCGGAATATAATAATCCGCAAATTCTCTTGCAAGCTTACGCTCAATATCGATCTTTGAATTAAGATCAACACGAAAATACTCTTTATCGGGAGCGGGAAGAAGAAACGCTTCAATCATCATAATTTTTGCGTTTGTTTTTTCTTTGATAGCAGTAAGAACCCTGCGATAATTGTCTTCAAAAACATCATTTCCGAGCCATGCACGGTTATGTGCTCTGTGCCATGTATCATTAACGCCGATATGAATCGAAACTAGGTCCGGATGAATATCTATAAAATCCGATTCAAGTCTGTCAACAAGGTCTTTTGTCTGATTTCCGCTTATACCAAGATTAATGAATTCAAAATCAATTCCGGGATTCTCATCTTTGATGAAGTTTGCAGCATAAAAGGGATATCCATATCCCAAATCGTGATAATCTTCACGGTTTCTGCCTGCATCGGTTATTGAGTCACCCTGAAATAGAATCTTCATATTATCACCTCAAAACTGATTTTTAACTTTTCTTAATGTTTCGATTATTCCAATATGCTGAGGACAAGCTTTTTCGCACTTTCCGCATTTTACACAGAGTGAACAGTTGTTTTCGATATCGGGATATAATTCTTTGACCAATCTTCTGCCGCCTTCGGATATTTTATTGAAAGCAGAAAAAACTGAAGGAATCTGAACCCCTTCGGGACACGGCAAGCAATATTCACAGCCTGTGCATGGAACAAGATTCATTTCATCAAACGCTTTTTTGGTATCAGCAAGCATTTCAAGGTTATTATCAGAAAGCATTCCGATATTTGCTTTATCGGCATAGCTGAGATTATCTTCAACCATCTGCATAGAACCCATTCCGCTGAGAAGCATTGATACTTCAGGTCTGTTCCAAACGAAATCAAGTGCCCATTCAACAGGTGATTTTCCAATGTCAAGTTTATCGGCAACTTTTCCATTCAGGTTTGCAAGCTTACCGCCGAGAAGCGGCTCCATTACAATAACTCCGAGACCCTTTGAAGCTGCATATTCAAGACCTTCAATTCCTGCCTGATAATCAACATCAATATAGTTGAACTGAATCTGACAGAATTCAAATTTATCATACGAATCAATAATTTTCTTGAATACCCAAAGGTCATCATGAAAAGAAAATCCTATGTGTCTGATTTTACCCTGCTTTTTGAATTCTTCGAGTTTTGACATTATGTCAAATTTAATAACCTTGTTATCCCAGGAATCGTTATTGACAGCGTGAAGAAGATAAAAATCAACATAATCCACATCGAGTCTTTTAAGCTGCTCATTAAAAATCTTTTCAACATCTTCCTCGCAGTTGACACTTCCGAGCGGAAGCTTTGTTGCGATATATGTTTTATTTCTGTATCCGTCTTTAATAACTTTCCCGACAAAGCTTTCGCTGTTACCGCTATGATAAAAATATGCAGTATCAAGATAGTTAACACCGTTATCGATTGCATGTCGTACAATTTCGATGGCTTTGGATTCGTCAATGTTTGCATCAGCGCCTTCAACGGTCGGCAATCTCATGCAACCGAAGCCGAGTATCGAAACTTCAACACCTGTATTTCCGATTTCTCTGTATCTCATAATTATTTTCTCCAAAAATTATTTAGAAAATTATATCACAAAATAATCATAAATACAACCTTATAATTAATTTTAACAAATAATTTTTTTAAAAATGAGGATAATTATAACGAGGTGATTATAATGAATTATTTAAATGACATGCCCCAGGGATTCGGTATGGCTCTTTCCAGAAATGAAAAAGCGATGAATACTTTTTCGATTCTTTCCGAAGAGGAAAAAAGAAGGGTTATTGATTTATCAAGAAGTGTCCGTTCCAAATCCGAAATGAAAAGAATTATCGGAAAACTCGAAGAAGGAAGAAATCAGCTGTTTTAACAAAAAAGTGCGGCTTTTGCCGCACTGATTCATTTTGTAAAGACTTTAAGAGAATACTTACATTCTCTGAGAAGTCTTGCAACATCCTTTGAGTTTTCGGGATATTCTTCAAAATAAACTCCGCCGGGTTCCATTGTATCATTACCGTGAAAATCAGAGCCCGACAGCATTCTGTGTGAATATTTCTGTGCCCAATGATAAGCAATGTCATTGCTTGAATTATGGTTGCCGTGGCCGTTATAAACCTCAATGCCGTCGATTAATGCCTGATCTATAACAGTCATATTACATCTGAAGGGATGTGCCTGAAAGAGAATAAGATTATTTTCCTCAACAATGGGTCTGAAATCTTCTAGACTTTCAAAATGAACCATATCACGGCTGAAAATAAAATCATCATCAAAGCCGTAAAGGAGATAATCATTATCATTTTCAAGAAAACGGATTTCCATTCCGTAAATCACACGAAAGTCTTCAGTCTCAAAAGCTTTTGCAGCTTTGAAACCTTCGAGATGTTTAAGAGCCTGTTCCTCGTATGTTGAACCATTTTTTGAAAACTGAGAGGCGTGAACATGGTCTGTAATTATAATTCCGTCATATCCGAGTTTTTTATATCGTTCCACAATTTCAGCCGCAGGAACACACCCGCACGAGCTAGATTCTTTTGTATGTACATGAGTATCAAAGAGATAACCTTTCATTTTTACTCCTCCTTTTGTAATAATTATATACTTCATTTTTTATATATTCAATAGGAAAACTTCAAAAACATTACCCTGAAACGACAAAATATTTCATTGCTCTAACTTATAATTACATATACAAGGGGTGGTAATTTGGAAACGGTTATATATGCAGATATTCTTGTTGTAATAAATATAATAGTAAATTATTTTTTGCTCAGGTCAAGCTCAGCAATCATAAAATGCAGACATAAAACATCAAGATTTCTTGTTTCATCTGTTTTCGGCGGTATATTTTCTTTAATGATTTTTTTTGAAAATATAAATCCATTTCTGAATTTTTTCATAAAAATTATTATGTATTGTTTGCTTGTATTAATAGGATTTGAAACAAAAACCATTAAATCATTTATAAAATGTTCTTGTGCTTTTTTTCTTTCAAATTTCATCTTTGCCGGTATTATGTTGGGGATAAACATATTCATTTCTCCTGAATTTTCAATATATAAAAACGGTATTGTATATTTTGATATGAATATCATTACACTTACAGTTGTTGCAATAATCAGCTATGTTATTATTGAAATAATTACGAAATTTACAAAAAGCAAAACACCCGATAAATGCATATATGACATACAAATTGATTACGAGGATTGTTCGGCAGCAGGAAGGGCTTTATTCGACTCAGGTAATACTCTTACAGACTGTTTTTCGGGCAGACCGGTTATAATTGCCGAATCATCATTTCTGAAAAACATATTAAATAATCAGGATATATCGAGCATGAAAAACTTTCGTCTTATCCCATATTCAACAATTAAAAACGGAGGTGCACTTCCTGCGTTTGTTGCTGACAAAGTAACAATCTCGATTCATAATCAAAAGATAACGGTCGAAAACATTTATATAGCTGTTACAGAAAATAAAATAATTTCAGGAGGTTTTTCTGCATTGTTGGGAATGCCTTTTTTTGAATTGATTGATAACAGAACCTCAAACGCATCATTTGAAAGGAGAATTATTAATGAAAAAAATAAAGATAATTTTAAATGCATTAATCACAAAACTTAAACTTCTTTTTTTTGAGGTTGAAGTTGATTACATTAACGGTCCCGAAACACTGCCTCCTCCCCTTTCCAACGAAACAGAAATGATATATCTGAAAAAACATGAAGAAGGTGACGCGGAAGCACGCGAAGAACTTATAGTTCATAATCTAAGGCTTGTTGTATACATTGCAAAGAAATTTGAAAATACGGGAATACCCATTGAAGACCTGATATCAATCGGCACTCTCGGACTTATAAAAGCGGTTAACACATTCAGAATTTCAAAAAATATCAAGCTTGCTACATACGCATCAAGATGCATCGAAAACGAGATATTGATGTTTCTCCGTAAAACAAACCCAGCCAAAACAGAAGTTTCATATTACGAGCCATTGAATGTTGATTGGGACGGAAATGAATTACTTCTTTCCGATATTCTCGGAAGCGAGCCCGATGAAATTTACAGAAACATTGAGGAAGATGACGAAAGAGGAAGACTATATAAAGCTGTTGCATCACTTGGAAAAAGAGAACGAATGATAATGACAATGCGGTTCGGAATCGGCGG
>JAZSCL010000186.1:0-3030 GCA_045602905.1 Acutalibacteraceae bacterium | reverse complement strand
GGATAAGTTAAAAAGAATTATCGGCATATTGCTGGTTTTGTGTTTCTTGGTTGCTTTTACCTCTTGCGGAGAAGATTCTCCGCAGGAGGTTACTCCAAGCAAAACAACACAGACTGCCGGAAATGAAACAACCGAAGAAATAGCCGTTCTTTCACTTAACAAAGAATATATTTCTCATTATGAATGGTATGAAGATTATCCGGAAATGCTTGTAAGAAGCGAATATAAGGATGTTACTCTTGATAAATCAATGGAGAAAAAATATCCGCATCTTGCCAAAGCTCTCACGGAAACCTCCGCCATGCGAAACAGGACAATGCAGGATGAAAAGGATAACTTCATTGCTGACGCAACAGAGGAATTTTTAAACGACAGAGACTCTTTTTCAACCTATGTTTCAACTCTCGATGTGCAGGTAAGACGTGCAGACAGCGTTGCGGTGAGTGTTCTGGAAGATTACGGCACGGGCAGTTACCGCAATTTCAACAGCCTCAATTACGATACGGAAAACGGAAACCTGCTTGCCCTTTCCGACGTTGTGACGGATATTGCAAAGCTCCCTGCAATCGTTGAAAAAGAAGTTACAAGCCGTATGTGGCAGGGGGAATTCAACGGTGAAACCGCCATCCCCGATTATTTTGAAAACACTCCCGAAGACGATATTACGTGGGTGCTTGACTATAACGGCATAACGTTTTATTTTGATCCGGGCAATATTGCTCCCACAAATTTCGGTATTCAGACGGCAAATGTCACTTTTGCGGAGCATCCCGATTTGTTCAAAGAAAAATATACTGCCGTACCCGATGCATATATTGTAAGCCTGCCTTTGTCATCATCGTTCTTTACCGATTTGACAGGTGACAGCAAGGCGGAAGAACTTATCGTTTCGGGTAACTATGACCATGACGGCAGATATTATTACACTCTCGGAATAAATTCGGAAAGCTCAAACTATGAGGTGGATTGGTTTTCTTATGACCTGAATCCGTATTATGTCAAAACCGCAGATGGCGACAGCTTCCTTTATGTTTTCAGCGAGGAAAGTGAAGAGGAAGACCGACAGATGATTCTGTGCGTATTCAGCCTCAAAAACGGTGAAATCAAACAGGTCAGCGAAACGGATATGGGACTGCTTTACAGAGGCAACAACGTTTTTGCTTTGCCTACTTCACCCGATAATCTTCTGCTTTCTGTCTATGACGGCTCAACAGATTCTGTTTTTACGGCAAATGAAAGCGGAATACCGATGAGAACGGTTTCTGTCAGTTCAGCTGAAGAGTTTCTTAATGCTGTATCCCCAAACACCAATATAGTTATTGAAAAGGGATATTACAATATGAGTTCTTTCATATCCGAAGTATGGCAAACGCAGGGCGAAAGCTGGAACAATTCTCATGACTATGTTAAGCTTCGTGAATGCTTTGACGGTGCGGAGATTGTTATAACCGATGTATCTAACCTATATGTTTCAGGTGAAACCGATGATTTTGCAGATACGGAACTTGTTGTCACACCAAGATATGCCGCCGTGCTGAATTTTGAAAACTGCCGTGACTTCGGTTTGTCAGGTATAACTATGGGACACACCGAAACAGGTGATTGCTCAGGCAACGTTCTGAATTTTTCGGGATGTCGGAATATAAATCTGAAATCTATGGACCTCTACGGTTGCGGCGTTTACGGAATCGGAGCAAAAAACGGAACAAGAGATGTTTATGTGAATAACACCATAATCCGTGATTGTTCATACGGTCCGATGAATATCGATGATGTTTATGGTGCATTTGAATTTACAACCTGCACTCTGACAGATTCAGACGGCTTCGGGTACTTTGAAAAAACCGATGACTGCACACTCTGCTTCACCGACTGCACTTTCGGCTATTACGAAACCTCGTATTTTATGTTCCTCGAAGATATAACAACCGAAAACTGCACGTGGAGTGAGGATTACATTTACCCCGAATACGGGTACTGATTTTACCGTTACAAAGCCGAAACTTTAAGTTACAGAAACCCCTCTGAGAATCAAATGATTTTCAGAGGGGTTAAAACATTTATTAATCATACCAAAGCGTCTTGATGCTTCTTTGATAGTTTTTTCTTTATTCTGCGGACGTTTGGGCTGTCTTGCATTTTCGGACTTCGGCTTGTTATAACAATCAATCCCGATATGTTACTTTGTGTTGAGCCCGGACAATAAACATACCGTTTCGACGTGCGTTTCGTTGTCCAAACAAAGCTCCATATCTTCTTCTATGATAGGGAGTTTGAATTTTATGGATTTCAGCCACTGACCGTTCGGCTTGCGTTCTTCATAGACATGGACTTCGGAAACGATAGGTTCATGCAGACCGTCAACCAACAGATAATCGTCTTGTTCAACAAGGTGATAATCGTTTCGGGTTCCGTGTATTTTTTCTGTTTTACGTCTGCCGTAAGCAATCTTACCGCAATAAACCGGATTTTTCAGTATCCTTCGGATAAGCGATGCATCAAACAACGGATTTTTGCCGTTTTGTCGTTGACGTTTTTGGATGCCGTGATTGTCAAGATACGGTTGCCGTATTGATTGGCGTTTCAAGAGTTTTTGCCGAAGATATCAAGGCTTTTGGCATCCCCAAAATAATATTGCTTCTTGCTTTAAATGCAATTATTCTTATGTTAATAATTGCTCCGATGAGAGAATTTCTTCATCTGATTCCCGTTTCAAAGGGCAGACTTGACAGAAAATGTATTATGTCTTTCAGAAATCATTTTTCGGTTTATAACGGTAGCGTTAATCGTTCACAAATACTCATAAGTCTTGCACTTCCTCTGATTATATTTGTTTTTGCTTTCGGTTTATCCGCTGTTCTTACAAGTGGAATTGCGAGATTTTGTGCGTTGTTAATGCTTGTTGTATCCTGCTTTATGTGCCATTCAGAAATTTATATGCTCTTTTTCTGCATCAAGAATATCGGTAAAAACGATGCTGTTTTCGGTGAATACAAGAAAGCAAAAAAATAATTCAAAAATATTCCAACC
>JAZSCL010000185.1:0-2473 GCA_045602905.1 Acutalibacteraceae bacterium | reverse complement strand
TCGAGATAAACGGGATTGATAGCTTTTGAAGCCATTCGGGCAGCTTCTCAGCAGGAAGACCGCCCCATGTGCAGGTTAATGTTCCCCAGAGTATTGTCGAAATACCGAAAAGACCAACTAACAGAAATGCGGGTGGGATTTCTTTCTTTGCTTTTGCAGATTTAATAATCAACACTGCAGCAACAGCTGAAATAAGCAGTCCGTAAACTCCATCACCGAATATAATTCCGAAGAAAACGAGGATAAAGCCTAAGAACCAGCCTGAAATATCATACTCAAAATAACCCGGAACAGTGCCTAAAAAGTCAGTAAGCGGATAAATAAGGCTTACAAATTTATTGTTTTTAAGCTTTGTCGGAACATTATCCTCTTCAGTGGGATCCTCAATAAGAAGTCCCCAGAAATTATCTTTGGCAATTTCTTTAAGGTGAGGCAGATTTTCCTCTTCAACATATCCCGTAAAATATGCAACCGAAACATCATTTTTACCGTTCTGCGACAAGCTTTCATCGGTCATACCGGTGGCATATACCTCAAATTCAATTTCCATTTCGCAGGATTTAACCGTATTCTTCATACCATAATTATACCCTGCATAGCCAATTATTTTTTCATCAATTGACTCTATCGCTTTGCTGATTTCTTCAAGCCTTTGTTTTATCTCTGCGGTGGAAATCTGCGGTAACTCAAAACGATAGCTTTTGAGTTTTTCTGCGGTTTCTTTACCCTCAACGCCGGATATAATCAGAGCAAACTTCACTGAATTTTTAGTTTTTTCTAAACTAATGGTTTTTACTGCTTCAGGAACATTGTCATACTCAGCTCTCTGCATTTCATAAAACGAAATATCAACACCTTTGTTTAACAAATCGTTAATGTCGTCAGGGTTGACTTCGCCCCAGCCCTTAATTCGCTCAAGTTCGGAAATCAATAAATGCTGTTCATTCAGATAAGCTTTATTTTTTTCAGCTAAGGAAGTTATTTCTTTTGCTGCTGAAACAGCTTCGGAAGCAGTTATGTCTTTTTGCTCAATGTTCTTATTTTTCTTTTCGCTTAACAGAAAAACCGCACTTTCAAGCAGAGCAATCTGTTCTTTTAACTCATCGATTTTTTTGCCTGAGCCTTCTGTTATTTCTATGTGAACAATTCCTGCTTTGCGAAGTTTTTTAAGAGCTTCTCTTTTTTTATCTCCCATAACTACAAGAGAGATTTTTTTCATCGGTACAATCATACAGCGTACACCTCCGTTCCCGAAGATGCTTCATCACGAGCGGCTATTTTGCGTTTTGAAATTTTTGAACGCACAACAGCGCTGACCTGTTGGTCTGCCATATAAATTGATATCTTTTTGATATTTGCCTGTGTTTCAGGGATTTTTACTTTTTCAAACAGGTTGACTCTTTGCGAAGTAGAAAGCAATTCTTTTTCTAAAAGCCTTACCTGTTCATCCAACACTTCCGCCTCTAAATCAAGTGACATTGCTTTTTCCATATGATTTGCTGCAATATCCACCCAAAGTGGTGTTGCATATAAATCATAATCACCTCTGGAAAAGTCTGCACCCTCAAAAGTGGGAATCGTAACACCTGCAATGTTTCCCGTTCCTTTTCGGATGTTGCTTACAGTAATAATTCCGTCGGGGAAAGCACCTTCTTCGCTGAAAACTGCAATCCATGAAGAAAAACCTTTTTCTAAGTTTTCCCGTTCTTGTCTTACCGAGGCAGCCTTTGCTTCAATTATTCTTATTTCCGATTGAAGCTGTTGCTTTTTAAGTGTCAGCGTAGGCAAATATCTTTGATACATTTTAAGAGCATCTTTCTGTACCTTTAACTCATTTTTAGTTAATTTGATTTTTGCCAAAATTCAGTCCTCCTTACCTTACAGGCCAGAATTCTTCTGTAAGGTCTGACTTAATTCCTGTTTCATCTTTTTGGAAACAATCTGCAAGAATCTGCCAACCGAGGTCAAGTGACTCCTCGAGTGTTAAATTAACCGACAAATCCATAAGCTTATTTTCAAAAAGCTGACCGTATTTCAGTAATTTCTCATCCCAACGGTTCATAGAAAATCCCATATTCTTCTTTTCCAATGTTTCTTTATAGGATGAATACAATCTAATCATAGAGTCCATAAGAATACGGTGATCCTTACGTGTTTTGCTGTTGACATTCTGCTTGAGTCGTGAAAGAGATCCGAAGGGTTCAATTCTTCCGCCTTTCAGATAATACTGACCTTCGGTAATATAGCCTGTATTATCGGGAACAGGGTGTGTAACGTCATCGCCCGGCATTGTAGTAACCGCAAGCACCGTGACAGAGCCTGAACTGTCAAAATCAACTGCTTTTTCATAACGTGAAGCAAGCTGAGAATAAAGGTCACCGGGATAGCCTCGGTTTGAGGGAACCTGTTCTTGTGTGATAGCAATTTCTTTCATTGCATCGGCAAAGTTTGTCATATCGGTGAGAAGCACCAA
>JAZSCL010000184.1:0-5807 GCA_045602905.1 Acutalibacteraceae bacterium | reverse complement strand
GGTGAAATACTCAGTGCCGTCTGCATTTCTTGTTACGCTGACATCTATGTGAGCATCCATGTCAACCTTTGCTTTCTGTTCATCGGTAAGATATCCGAAAGCGGCATCGATGGCTTTTTCTTCCGCATGGTCATTATATATAGGTTTAACGGTTGTTGAGGGTTTGTTGGGTCTGCTTCCGTCTTCCCAATAAATCTCTGTTTCAAGTGCGATTTCTGTAATGCCGATTTCGGTCTGTGTTACCGCTTCAGCTCCTTTTTCATCGGAACCTTCAGGAGTATAGCAGAATTGATTCTGCTTTTTTGTTGTTGCCTTAACGGTTGTTGCGGGTCTTGTGTAATCATCAATCATTGTTATATAGGTATAATATTCGGTATCTTCATTTTGTTCTTTTTCCGCCGAGAGCTCACCTTCAGCCATTGCTTCTCCCGATTCATCAAAAAGTCCCGTTTCACCGCCCATGCCTAATAAATCTTCTACTGTGGCAGACACTGTTGTTGAGGGTACGGTTGTTGATGTTGTGGTATCAGGTCCGGATTTCTTGATGCTTTTCGGCAGAAATACCGCCGCTGCGGCAAAGCAGAGAACAACGCATAATAAGGATGTTGCCGTTGCAATTTTTTGCTTTCTTTTCATAATCAAAGCATCACGCTTTTCGTAGATGCTTCTTTCGTATTCCGAACGGTTTTTCACGGATGCTTCGCCTCCTTTTCAAGTTCTTTTTTGAGCGCCTGTCTGGCTCTGTATGCAAGATTTTCAATCTGTTTTTTGTTTTTCTTCATAACCGAGCCTGCCTGCTCATAGTTCATTTCCTCAAAATAGATAAGGTGAAGAACGGTTTTATAGTCTTCATTAAGAGAGTTAAGTGCTCTGTGCAGCTCACGGTCACGCTCTTTTTTGAGAAATTCATCCTCAAGATTGCGTATATCCGCCTCGGACTCTATGTATTCATAGGCATATTCGGGTCTGCGCAAGCAACGGCGCATATAACTGATTGCCTTGTTTCGTGCGATGGTGAAGATATAGGTTTTCAGCGACGTTTTAAAATTGAATCTTCTTTTATGGACAAGAAGCTCAACAAAAACATCTTCCGAAATTTCCTGAGCAACCGAAACATTGTTCACATATCGGTTTATGAAGAATATTAAATTTTCGCTGTACATATCGAGGAGCTCCCCGAATGCTTTTTCGTCTCCGTCAAGAAAACGGCGGTAGCTACTTTCACCGTTATCCATTGGAACACCTCCAACTGAAAAAGGTTAACCATGTTTCATCTATTATTCGCCTGAAAAGGGAAAAACACTCAGTAAAAAATCAAAAAGGCACACAAAAAGTGTGCCGATTGATTAATCTGTGATATTTTCAAGCTTTTTGAGCCATATTGCAGCGTTTGCATCGCTTACCATCTTCCAGTCGGTGACGGGTGAAAGACCTACTGAGCCGATTTTAACGCTGTCGGGCACGCAATTTCTCTTGAACTGCTGTGTGAAGAAGCGTCTGCAGAAAGTTCTGAGCCATTTTAAGATTGTTTCGCCGTCAAAATCATCTGCAAATGCTTTTTTTGCAAGGAAATAAATCTTTTCGGGTTCAAAACCGTAGCGGATAAAATTATAAAGGAAGAAATCGTGAAGCGCATAGGGTCCGACGATGCTTTCCGTCTGCTGTGCGATGTTACCCTTTGCGTCGGGAGGAAGAAGCTCGGGACTGATGGGAGTGTCAACAATATCCTGCAGAAATTCCGTGCTTTCCGTGAATGTTCCCGATTTTACAAGGCTGTCGATAATCCAGCGGATAAGAGTTTTGGGAATGCCTGCATTGACGCCGTACATACTCATGTGGTCGCCGTTATAGGTGCACCAACCCAGTGCCATTTCACTCATATCACCCGTTCCGATAACAAGTCCGTTAACCTTACCTGCATAGTCCATAAGCACCTGAGTTCTTTCTCTTGCCTGAGAATTTTCATAGGTAAGGTCGTAGCTGTTTTTATCTTGTCCGATATCTTCAAAATGCTGAAGGCAGGCATCCTTAATGTTTATTTCAAGGCTTGTTATACCAAGCGATTTCATAAGGTTAAGCGCATTGTTATAGGTTCTGTCTGTAGTGCCGAAGCAGGGCATTGTTATCCCTACAACATCGGAGAGAGGTCTGCCGAGCTCTTTGATTGCCTTAACGCAGACAAGAAGGGCAAGAGTTGAATCAAGGCCGCCCGAAATTCCGATAACCGGCTTGCAGTTTGTTTTTATCAGACGTTTTTTCAGCGATGCAACCTGAATTTCGAAAATGGAAAGGCATCTGTCGATTCTGTCTTTTTCTGTTGACGGGATAAACGGCAGCTTATCTGCATCGGCATATTTTCCGTCGGATTCTGAAATGGGAAGACTGATTTCAATTGTTTCAATTTCTTCTGCATAGAGGGTTTTGCAGTCGGAAATTGTGTTGTTTCTGCGCCTGTCACAACGGATTTTCTGAACATCAACATCGGTGATAATCATGTAGTTTGTTGCACAAGCCTTTTTTTGCTCAGAGATAATCTTTCCGTTTTCTGCAATGATACTGTGACCCGAGAAAACAACATTGCTTGTTGATTCAAGACAGCCTGCGGAGCAGAAAGCATATGCGCAGGTGTTGTTTGATGACTGCTGTTTAACGAGATTTTGTCTGAATTCTCTTTTTGAAACAACCTCATCGCTTGCTGCAAGATTTGCAATTATTTCTGCACCCGAAAGGCAGAGCATTGTGCTGACTGGGAGAGGAGCAAAGAGGTCTTCGCAAATCTCAAAGCCGATTTTGACACCCTTTGCATCAAAAATGAAACTGCCTACCGGGATATCATAGTCTTCATTGATGCCGAAAACTTTTGATGAAACATAGTCTTTTCTTAGGCCGGCGGCAGAGGAAAACCAACGCTTTTCGTTGAATTCTATATAATTCGGAATGAATGTTTTGGGAACGATGCCTGAAATTCTGCCGTCTGCAATGATAACCGCACAGTTATAAACCGAACCGTCGATTTCAAGCGGTGCGCCTGCAGCGATAATCATATTACCGCATTCGCCAATAAGCGATTTTATGCCCGACTTTGCGGAATTTAAAAGAGCCTGCTGAAAGAAAAGGTCGGCACATGAATAGCCTGTTATTCCGAGCTCGGGAAAAACAAGCAGATCAACCTTTTCACTTTTGGCGTCTGATATGATTTTTTTCATCTGTGAGATATTGAAGTCAACATCCGCAACCTCAACATCGGGTACAGCACAGGCAATTCTGAAATAATCAAACATATAAACTACCTCTTATACATTATTATCTGCATTTTATCACAAGATAATAGTGTTGTCAAAGTTTAATTAATTTTCTGCAAAATTAAAATTTTTTTGATTTTTTATAGACATTTTTTAATGTTGAGTCGTCTTACTTAATGAAAGGCAAAATAATCAATCATTAAGGAGATGTTTTTATGTTTAAGTTCAGAAAAAAGAAAAATATTGCAGAGGAATTCACAAAGCCGGAGAATGGTGTAATCAAGGCGGTTGCATCCCTTGATTTGAGAAATTACACCCCTGAAAGCCTTAAAAGTATCAAAGGAATTAAAGCTGTTGCAATTATTCTTCTTCCCGAAAATGCAAGTGCCGAATTCAATGAGGCTTATAACGCCATTCCCAAAATGGCGGTAGCGGCGGAAATAAGAGCAAGTGCTGACGCAAAGGTTGAGAGCTATAACGGTAATTCTGTTATTAACTCACAAACCGTTTCCGATAACAGTATTTGCTTAATCAACGGCAGAGCGGTTATCATGGATATCGGAGATATGAAGTGCAAGGTTATGATTAACGGTGAGCTTTACATCCAGAAGGGAAGCAATGTTGAAGTGCTGACTTCTAACGGAAGAGTTCATATTCTTGATTTCAAGGTCGTTAAGAGCTATTCCGCCATTGATATAAACGCAGATTTCATAAAGGCAAGTGAAAACGGAACTCTTATTATTGCTGATAATATTGTTATTGACAGCTCTGTAACAAACGATATGCTGATTGAAAGCGGAATTATTTTTGCTGCCGATGAAATAACCTGCCCGTCTGCTGTTTACGGCACGGTTGCAAATAAATCCGTAGCCGACACAATTAAAAAGAAATAATGAAAAACATAAGCGGCAGTGCCGAGGAGAAATATCTTGTATTATATGAGGAGTATTTCAAAAGAATTTTTGCTTGGATGAGAAAAAGTTTTGATGATTACACATCTGAGGATTTAACACAGCAAACTTTTCTTAATCTGTGGCTTTATGTTCTTTCTCACGGAGCTGATAAAATTGAGAATCCCAAAGCTTTGATTTTCAGGATTGCGGGGAATGTAAAAGTTGACTATTTGCGAGCAGTTTCATCAAGACCTATCGAGCCTCTTGAATTATTTGAGAATACAGGGAGTGATACCGACCTTGAATATAAGGTTGAGCTTGTTTGTGCGATGAACAGTCTTACCGCTGATGAACGCACTGTTCTGAACATGAAACAGGCGGGCTTCAGCAGTAAAGAAATGGCGGAGATTTTGGGAGTTACTCCGTCGGGAGCGAGAACAAGACTTCAGCTCGCAAAAAAGAAACTTGAAAATCAGCTTAAAAAATAAAACGGGTGCATCAGACGATGCACCCGAAATTTTTATATTTATTTTGCAATGTTTTCCTTAAGAGTTTCGAGCTCAGCCTTGAGAGTTGCGGGAAGTCTGTCAAACTTGCCGTAGAATTCTTCAATGCCTGCAACTTCGTCTGCCCAGAGTGAAGTGTCAACGCTGAGAAGTTCCTTGAGCTGCTCGGCACTTACTTCATCCTCGATGCCTTCAAGGTTGATATCCTCTGCCTTGGGAACATAACCGATAGCAGTTTCGTCAGCATCAACCTTGCCTTCGCAACGGTCGATAATCCAATCAAGAACACGAAGATTGTCGCCGAAACCGGGCCACATGAAGTTGCCTTCGTCATCCTTACGGAACCAGTTAACGTTGAAGATCTTGGGAGCCTTTTCGGGGTCAAGACCTGCACCGATGTTGATCCAATGCTGCCAGTAATCAGCCATATTGTAGCCGCAGAAGGGAAGCATAGCCATGGGGTCGCGACGAACAACGCCTACTGCACCTGCAGCAGCTGCTGTTGTTTCGGAAGCCATGATTGAACCAACGAATACGCCGTGATTCCAGTCTCTTGACTGATAAACGAGGGGAGCAAGCTTTGCGCGTCTGCCGCCGAATACGATAGCTGAAACGGGAACACCGTTGGGGTTCTCAAATTCCGAGCTGATGCAGGGGCAGGTCTTTGCAGGAGCGGTGAAACGGCTGTTGGGATGTGCACCCTTTTCTTCGCTTTCCTGACCGTTCCAGGGGTTGCCCTTCCATTCAACTGCGTTTGCGGGAGGATTCTTGTCAAGACCTTCCCACCAAACTGTGTTGTTGTCAAGGTTATGAGCAACGTTTGTGAAGATGGTACCCTTTCTTGTTGAAGCAAGAGCGTTGGGGTTTGATTTTTCGTTTGTGCCGGGTGCAACGCCGAAGAAACCGTTTTCGGGGTTGATTGCATAGAGTCTGCCGTCTTCGCCCTTGCGAATCCATGAAATATCATCGCCTACGCACCATACACGGTAGCCATTCTTATAGTATCCTTCGGGAGGAATGAGCATGGCAAGGTTTGTTTTACCGCAGGCTGAGGGGAATGCGGCACAGATATATTTGATTTCGCCGTTGGGCTTCTGGAGACCGAGGATGAGCATATGCTCTGCCTGCCAGCCTTCGTTTTTGCCCTGATATGAAGCGATACGGAG
>JAZSCL010000183.1:0-13048 GCA_045602905.1 Acutalibacteraceae bacterium | reverse complement strand
GAGCGTATCGGCGATGCAGGCAAAAGACTTCATACAGGCAGAAGCAGAAATGACCAGGTTGCTCTTGACGTAAGGCTTTATCTTCGTGACGAATGCGATGAGGTGCTCAAGCTTATCGGCGAGCTTATTGATGCTCTCACAGCAAAGGGCGAGGAATACAGCGAGGCAATCATGCCCGGATACACTCATCTTCAGAGGGCTCAGCCGATAACCTTCAAAACTCATCTTCTTGCATATATTGAAATGCTGAAGCGTGACCTCGGAAGAGTTGAGGACGCAAAAAAGAGAATGAACTCATCGCCTCTCGGAAGCGGCGCTCTTGCAGGAACAACATATCCCATCGACAGAGCAATGACGGCATCTCTTCTCGGCTTCGATTCCTATACAAAGAGCACTCTTGACGGCGTTGCCGACAGAGATTTCTGCATTGAGCTTGCAAGCGCACTTTCAATCTGTATGGTGCATCTTTCAAGACTCTGCGAAGAAATAATTCTCTGGTGCTCATGGGAATTCAAGTTTGTTGAGCTTGACGATGCATTCTCAACAGGCTCAAGCATCATGCCTCAGAAGAAGAATCCCGATATTGCCGAGCTTGTAAGAGGCAAAAGCGGCAGAGTTTTCGGTGACCTTATGACACTCCTCACCGTTATGAAGGGTCTTCCCCTTGCATATAACAAGGATATGCAGGAGGACAAGGATGCGATTTTTGATGCATTCGATACCGTTAAAATCTGCCTTGTAACTCTTATCCCCATGATTGCAACCATGAAGGCACTCCCCGAAAACATGAGAAAAGCGGCGGCAGGCGGATTCATCAACGCAACCGACTGCGCAGATTTCCTTGTTTCAAAGGGACTTCCTTTCAGAGATGCGTATAAGGCAACGGGCGAGCTTGTTGCTCTTTGCATAAGAGAAAACAAAACTCTCGAAACCCTTTCACTCGATGAATACAAAAATGTTTGTGATTTATTCGATGACGGCGTTTATGAAGCAATCAAGCTTGAAAACTGCGTAAGACGAAGAGGAATGTAATTTTATAAACAATATGCCCCCTGAGTTTTGAGCAACCTCAAAACTCAGGGGGCATCTGAATTTAATCAGTTTGTTTCAATGTAATCGTGGAATACAACTTTGACTGTTTCTCTGGGGAAGTCAAAGCGGCGTTCTTCGCAGATGTCGCCTTCCTTAACGCCGTCAAGGAGAGCAAGCATGTGGCTTTCTCTGATAACCTTGCCGTCTTTATCGTATGCGGTGTAGCCGATTTTCATGCCGTTGCTTCTTGAACCGATGCCGTCCATTCTGATATCGGCATAAGCGTCAACATTGAGTGCAAAACCGTCGTCAATGAGTTCGAGATCAGTGATTGTGCCAACAGAGTTGCCGTATACATAGTAGCTGTTGAAAACAAATTCAACCTCGTTGAGAGTTTCAACATATCTTACGGGCTGCTCGGGGTCGCCGGGCTTTGCGTTGTCTGCAACGGGAACGGTTGCACCGTTGGGGTTGATGTATGAGAACTTTTCAACGGATGTAACGGGGGGTTCGTCGGGAATGTTTGAACAGCCGAAAAGGCAGAGTGCCGCAAATGTAACAACAAGAAGAATGCTTATAATCTTTTTCATGGGGAAGTCAGATCCTTTCATTTGATATGAAGTGATTTAATAATATCACATATTTTTGAATTTTTCAACCGCTGAAATGATTTCGCTGACCGTTCCGGCAATTATTTTTGCGGTATCAGGTCCGAGCGAATTGGTTTCCTCATAATGACGGCGTTCATGAATATCGCGTCCGTCTTCAAAATACGGAGCGTATTCATGAAGAATGAAATCATTGGGAGGAAGAACATATCCCAACTCATCGTTGGCAAGGCCGATAATCATAACATCATCGCCTACGATTTCTTTGAGAGGAACAGGGTTGATTTCGTTGCCGCAGCCTGTTGCGGATTCTTCTGCGGGAAGATATCCGCCGTAGACAAGCTCAGGGAAAATTTCGCAGGGGAGCATAAGAATTTTCAGCGAATCAATTTCGAAATAGCTGATTTCCGATTTGAGAACCAGTCCCGAGCCGTCAGGCATTCTGTATTCCGTGGCATCGAGAAGTCCGATTTTTGCCGCAGCAAGGAGAATGGTGTTTTCAGCCTTGACATACACCTCACGGGTTATGCTTCCGATTTTCGGTTTAAGAAGAATTTCATCATCTTCCTTGATTGAAAGTGCGTAATCCGCAAGTTTGTATCCGATGCTTTTGGTGGATTCGGAAAAATCGTTGCCGTTGTCACGGATTACCTTCTCATCGGGGATTTCCATGCTTATCATTCCGCCGATTGCACCAACGCAATAAAGGGTTTCCGCACCTGATTTTTCAAGAATTCTTCTTCTCAGATAACAGGGGAAATCTGCGCTGACAAGCTCGTTGCAGCCCTGAAGTGATTCGGAGTGAGAAGCAAAATTGATAATGTATGTTTCCTTTGTTCCGTCTTCGGGTACAAAACGCAGACGGGTAAGGGTTTTTGAATAAACTATCGGAGTGCGGATATCCTCCTGCATATCGGGAACTTCAATTTTACCCATATAGAGCTTACCTTTTTTACGCTCGGCATAAGCTCGCTTGACGGCTTTTTCCGTCTGCGAAAAAACAAGCTCCATATATTTGGGATTTTTACCGTTTAACGGAAGAGGACCCCAGATACCCATTGTGTCGATACCTGCATGGTTATGGGTTGTGACGATATTAATGCTTCTGCAGCCCGAAAGCATTGCAAAATCCTTTAATCTTGCACGGAGTCTGTTGACATCGTTGCGGAGAATACCAACGGCATCAACCGAAACAATAACTATTCCGCCTTTACCTGAAAGGTCATCAATCCACACGGCATGGGTCTGCGGTGCATCAAGCACACCTTTTGCGGGCTTGTTTTCGCCGTAGCCGGCTATGTAATATTTCTTTTTGTTGATATCGGCAGGAAGAATTTCTTCCTTGGCATAACCCAGCGAAAAATATTCGCTTTTTGCCTTTGAAGGGCAGATAAACGGTGTTTCTTCAACGGGTTTTGCAGCTTTTTTGGGAGTAACGTGCTTTCCTTGGGTTCTGAATACAAAATCAAGAGTTTTACTTACAGCTTCCAAAGGCTTCATTTTTATTCACTCCAATCAAATTTTGTCAGCTTGCCTTTGGTCAGAAGCTCGGGAAAATTCCACTGACGGAGCACTTCGTATGCACCGATTGCGGCGGAATTGGAAAGATTCAGACTTCGGGCGGCGCTGTTGTTAATCATCGGCAGTCTCACACAGCTTTCAGGATTGTTATAAAGCAATTCCTCGGGCAAACCTGCAGTTTCTTTGCCGAAAACGAGATAAGTGTTATCGGGATACTCAATCTGAGAGTATATTTTTTGTGCTTTTGTTGAAAAATAATAAAAGTTTCCGTCTTTATTTTTCTCAAAAAAATCGTCAAGATTATCGTAATATGTGATGTCCAGCAAGTGCCAGTAATCGAGACCTGCTCTTTTGAGTTTTGCATCGTCAACCCGGAAACCCATGGGCTCAACAAGGTGAAGTCTTGCTCCCGTTGCAGCACAGGTGCGGGCAATGTTGCCCGTGTTCTGCGGAATCTGAGGCTCAACAAGAACAATGTTTAAAACAGGCATTATATAACTTCCTTAAAAAATATTGGCATTGGTTTTATCTCTCCCCAAGGTTAAAATATAATTGAAAAAAATATAAGGGGGGATAATAATGTTTTCATCGTCAAAGAATATGTCCGTTATGAAGGGCATGGGAATCGGACTTGCCGTGGGCACTGCCGCAGCCGTTGTCGGAACAAAAATGATGACCGGCAGAGGTAAAAGAGCGTTCCGAAAAAATGCCGCAAAGTGCATGAAGTCCATGGAAGATGTCATGAACGGAATTTCTTCTTCAATGATGAGATAATTAGCTGTTGTAATTATTCATTGCACGGTCGGTATCACCGTTTATGATTAATTCGGCAGCGTCACAGGCGTTATCCGCAGCTTGCCTTAAAGCGGGGATTTCGTCTTTTTTGAAATTGGAAAGAACCCAGTCCGCAAGCTCATAATCGGGATGCGGTTTTTCGCCTACACCGAGCTTGATTCTGGGAAAATTATCGGAATTAAGATGATAGATAATGCTCTTTATTCCGTTATGACCGCCTGCACTGCCCTTGCGTCTTATTCTCATTTTGCCGCAGGGGAGAGATATATCATCGAAAACAACAATAATATTCTCAGGCGGAATTTTATAGAAAGCGGCGGCCTCACGCACAGCTTCTCCGCTGTTATTCATGAAGGTCTGCGGCTTCATCAGCAAGCACTTGTGACCGCTCAGCCTTATGGCGGCGGTCACTGACTTAAACTGTATTTTATTGATTTTTACGCCTTGCTTATCTGCCAGAAGGTCGGCAAACAAAAAGCCTGCATTGTGGCGGGTAAGCTCGTATTTTTTGCCGGGATTGCCGAGCCCCACTATAAGAAATTCGGGAGCACCTGCCGAAACGGTTTTGTTCTTAGAAAAAATACCCATAATTATTTTGCGTCACGGAAAAGAACGGGAGCGGTTTTGGTTTCTTCAACACTTTCGCTGCCGTCATTGTATTCGGTGGGAGTTTTTGAATAGATAACGTTTACTTCCATTTTGTCTGCAAGTGCCTTGACCTCTTCGCTTGAAAGCTCACCGTTGGAGCAAAGAACGCTGAAACTTGCGGTTGCGGGTTCGAGTGCACCTGCAGCAATGCCGAGCTCGCCGCCAAGGTTTGTTGAAATATAAATGCCGTTTTTACCGTTATTCTTAACCTCGAAGCCGTAGATGGTAAGGTCTTCGTCGCCTGCGTTCTTGAGGATGATAATCTGCTCATAAGCAAGCCACTCTTCGGGTGCTTCGTAGAATTTTGCAGCAACATCTTCGCCCATCTGATATTCGTTGACAAGAGCAGCCTTGTATCTGTCGGGATTCTTTACAAAACGCTCAAGAAGGTTGATGCCTTCAACGAAATCGTCGCGATAAACAACAAGCTGCTGAGGGTCTTTGTTATTATCGGAAAGAACAAAATAACCGCCTACAGCCAATACTGCAACAAGAACAACTGCTACCAAAGCTATAATGATTTTTTTCATAATATTACCTCCAAGGGTTAATAGTATATTGATTATGACAGATTTTGTTTAAAAAAACAATACATATTTGTTAAAAATATAATAATTTACATATTGTTAACCTTTTTAGTATGAAAAGAAATAATGAAAATTGTTGAAATTATCATTATGAATCCGATTATATCCGTGCCCGAAAAATCCGTGCCGAGCCACAGTGCGGAAATAACCGTTGCCGCAACGGGCTCAATGCTTGAGATTATGCTGGCGTTTGATGCACCGATAAGATGAATTCCTTCAAGATAAAATGTATAGGCAAGCACCGTGCCGAGGATAACGATTCCCGCAACCGCACCGATAAGCGAAAGAGAGATAACGGGCATTGTTTCCCACGGTCTGAAAACGGGCATGAGAGCGATTCCGCCGATGAGTGAACCCCAGCCGAGGACAGTCGGAGTGTCGGCAATTTCAAGAATCGGACCGGGAATGAGCGAATAGCACGCAAGAAAAATGCCTGCAAGCAGACCCCATATCAGGGCATCTGTTGAAACGGAAAGCGAGCCGATTTTACCGCCCGTAGCGATAACGAATGTTCCCCCCACGGCGAGGATGATTGCGATTATTTCCGCAAAGGCAGGAAACTTTTTGTTTTTGATACACAAAAAAATCAGTATCATAACGGGGGAGAGATACTGCAAAACCGTTGCAATTCCCGCATTTGAAAGTTGGATTGCCGTAAAATAGGAATACTGACACATAATCAGACCGAAGAATGTGAATGCCGTCATTCTTATAAAATTGCTTCTGCCTTTCCACACATCAAAAACCCTGCTTTTATTTTTGAAAGAACAGAATGACAGCAGAATTATGCCCGACAAGGTCATTCTTATAGGTACAAGCCATGTTGAATTCACATTGTGATATGTAAAAAGATACTGACCGCAGGAGCCTGAGAATCCCCAGAAAACACCGCCGAGAAGGGACAAAATAACTCCCATGGCGGTTTTTGATTTATTCATTATTTAACACACCGTTTCATTTTTATTGACTCATGGAATAATAACACATTATGAAGATAAAAACAACATAAATTCTTTGACTTTTGCCTATACTTTATTTGACCTTTGGTTATTGATGAAAAATCAAAAATTCAAGAAAATCAAAGAAAAACGAAGAAATCGGGAGATAATTCCGCAAAACGGAGCACAAAACATCGTTTTTGACCTTTTCTGACTTTTGACCTTCTGACCTTTGGTGGATATAATATAGTCAAAAGTCAAAGAAAGTCAAAGTCAAAAAAACGAAATGAGTTGATAGTATGAGTCTGAGCAATGATATAGCAAGAATTCTTCTTGAAATGCTGGAGGATGGCGGTACAACCGAAATTCAGCGTAATGAGTTTGCGCAGAGCATAGGCTGTGTACCGAGCCAGATAAATTATGTCATATCTTCAAGATTTACCCCCGAGCAGGGATATATTGTTGAAAGCCGCAGAGGCGGCGGAGGCTACATCAAGATTACAAGAATGAAGCTTGACCGCCCCTCGCTGATTATGCATACGGTTAACTGTATAGGCGAATCCGTTGACCTTGCAACCTGCCGTGCATATATCACGAACCTTCACCATAACGGTGCAATAGATTCTTCCGCAGCTAAGCTTCTTCTTGCTGCAACGGGAGAAAACACACTGAAAAATCTGCCCGTGCCCGTCAGAGAAAGGGTCAGGGCTTCGATACTCAAACAAATGCTGATAACACTGGAATAACAGGTAAAGAAAGGATGATTGATTATGTTATGTCAGAATTGCGGAAAAAATGAGGCAACAACACACATCAAGCAGATTATCAACGGTGATATGGCTGAAAGCCATCTCTGCTCCGACTGTGCTTCACATCTCGGTTACTCGGATATGTTTTCAGGTTTCGGTCTGAATCTTTCGGGACTTTTCGGCGGACTTTTAGGGGATATGATGCCTTCGGTTGCAGCAGGTAAGTCACCCAGATGCCCGAAATGCGGGACATCGTTTGAAGAAATTGTTCACAGCGGAAAAGTAGGCTGTGCGGATTGCTACAGAACATTCTACGATAAGCTTCTGCCCTCGATTCAGCGTATTCACGGAAAAATAAAGCACAGCGGAAAGGTTACGAATTCCGCACCGGTTGAGCCAAAAGAGGAAACAACCGAAGAGAAAATCGAAAAGCTGAAAGCTGCAATGAATGAGGCGGTTGCAAAGCAGGAATTTGAAAATGCGGCGAAAATCAGAGATGAAATCAAGGCATTGGAAGGAGGAGAATCAAAATGAGCAAATGGTATTTTGAAAAGGGTGACCAGGGCGATATCGTTATGAGCACCCGAATCCGTCTTGCAAGAAATCTCAATGAGTATCCCTTCCCGTCAAAGCTTGATACAGTGGGTAAGGACAAAGTTAATTCTCTTGTAAAGAGCACTCTTTTTGAGAATGATAATGCGGGTCTTAGCTTTATTGAAATGAAGGATTTATCAAGAATTCAGGCGGTGTCTCTTGCCGAGCGTCACTTAATCAGCCCCGAATTTGCCGCAAAGAAAGACGGCAGTGCGCTGATTCTTTCCGATGACGAAAGTGTGAGCATTATGCTTTGTGAGGAGGACCATATCAGACTCCAGGTTATGAAATCGGGTCTTGCTCTTGAAGAAGCTTATGATATCGCAAACAAGCTTGATAATGTTATCGATGCAAAGCTTGACTATGCATTTGATGAAAGAATCGGATATCTTACTCAGTGCCCCACGAATCTCGGCACTGCGATGAGAGCATCGGTTATGCTCCATCTTCCCGCACTCACGAGATGCGGACAGATAACAAGACTTTCCAACACCGTTTCAAAGCTCGGTCTTACCATAAGAGGAGCAAACGGCGAGGGCTCGCAGCCGAGAGGCGATATGTATCAGATAAGCAATCAGATTACTCTCGGCATAACCGAAGAAACCGCTATTGCAAATCTTAAGTCGATCGTGCTTCAGCTTGTTGCTCAGGAGAGGGCGGCAGCGGCGGAAATGATAAAGAATCCTGCGGAGGAGGACAAGATTTTCCGTGCACTCGGCGTTCTTAAGAATGCGAGACTGCTCAGCACCGACGAATTCATGGAGCTGATTTCTGTTGTAAGACTCGGTGCGGCAAGAGGTCTTATAGATGTGTCAGTTGAAAAAATCAATGAGCTTATTGTCAATATGCAGCCTGCAACCGTCAGTGCGGCAAACGAGGATGCAACCAATCCCACAGCAAGGGATGCGGTAAGAGCAAAGGCAGTGCGTGAGGCGTTGGCATAAGGTTTATATAAGGAGGATTTGTATGTACAGATTTACAGGTTTTACTCAGAAAGCCAATGATGCACTCAACAGTGCGATTTCGGCAGCCGAAGGTCTCGGGCATACCTACGTCGGCAGTGAGCATATTCTGCTCGGACTGCTTGCGGAAAGCGGAGGTATGGCACATACGGCTCTTACGGCAAGAAAGGTGACACACTCGGAGGTGGAGCAGATTATCCGAAGCGGAATCGGTATCGGCTCACCTACGGTGCTCTCACCCAATGATTTTACTCCGAGGGCAAAGAATATTATTGATACGGCAATACTTCAGGGCAAGGGTATGGGTCATTCCTATATCGGCACAGAGCATATCCTTATGGGTATAATCCGTGAAGGTACGGGTGCAGCTACGGAGATTTTGTCTCAGCTCGGCGTACAGCCTCAGGACCTGCTTAACGATTTAACTCAGGCACTCGGCAGCAGCGGAGCATCGAAACCGAATTCAAAGGGAGATTCAAAAGAAAAATCCGATACACCCACCATCAGCAAATACGGCAGGGATTTGACCGTGCTTGCAACTCAGGGAAGAATTGACCCCGTTATAGGCAGACAGCAGGAAATCGAGCGAGTTATTCAGATACTGAGCAGACGAACGAAGAATAATCCATGCCTTATCGGTGAGCCCGGTGTAGGCAAAACCGCAATTGCAGAGGGTCTTGCCCTCAAGATTGCAACGGGTGAAGTACCTGAGCTTCTGCGCAATAAAAGAATTATTTCACTTGACCTTACGGGCATGGTTGCAGGCACGAAATACAGAGGAGATTTTGAGGAAAGAATCCGCAATGCCATTGAAGAGGTTCAGAAAGCGGGTGATGTGATTCTCTTTATCGATGAGGTTCACACCCTTATCGGTGCAGGCTCGGCGGAGGGTGCCGTTGATGCGGCGAATATCCTTAAGCCGTCGCTTGCGAGAGGTGAAATTCAGGTTATCGGTGCAACTACTCTTGAAGAATACCGCAAGCATATAGAGAAGGATGCAGCCCTTGAAAGAAGATTCCAACCCGTTACCGTAGGCGAGCCTACCGAAGAAGAAGCAATCGGAATTCTTCGCGGTCTGCGTGATAAATACGAGGCACATCATAAAATAAAAATCACCGACAATGCAATCATTGCGGCGGTAAAAATGTCATCGAGATATATCGGCGACAGATATCTTCCAGA
Organism: Acutalibacteraceae bacterium; assembly: GCA_045602905.1. Lineage (GTDB taxonomy): Bacteria > Bacillota > Clostridia > Oscillospirales > Acutalibacteraceae > CAG-177. The sequence goes on along the minus strand of JAZSCL010000183.1, from coordinate 3,432 downwards.
CAAGGCAATTGACCTTGTTGACGAGGCGGCGTCAAGGGTGAGACTGCGTGCATTCACCGCACCGCCTGACCTCAAGGCTCTTGAAGATAAGCTCAAATCGCTCGGAGAGGAAATGGAATCGGCTGTTAATTCTCAGGATTTCGAGCGTGCCGCCGAAATCAGAGACGAGAAAAACAAAATCGCAAAAGACCTTGAGAATGAGCGTCAGCTCTGGAAAGAAAAAAACAGCCGTTCAACGGGCGAGGTCGGTGAGCAGGAAATTGCGGCAATCGTTTCGCAGTGGACGGGAATCCCCGTTGTTCAGCTTACTCAGGAGGAAAGTCAGAGACTTCTCCATATGGAGGAGGAGCTCCACAGAAGAATCGTCGGTCAGGATGAGGCGGTCAGTGCCGTTGCAAGGGCAATCCGCAGAGGCAGAGCAGGTCTCAAAGACCCGAAAAGACCTACGGGCTCGTTCATTTTCCTCGGCCCTACGGGCGTTGGTAAAACCGAGCTTTGCAAAACCCTTGCAGAGTCCATGTTCGGCGATGAAAACGCAATGATTCGCCTTGATATGTCCGAATATATGGAAAAGCATACTGTTTCAAGGCTTGTCGGTTCACCTCCCGGATATGTAGGCTATGACGAAGGCGGTCAGCTCACGGAAAAGGTACGCAGAAAGCCGTATTCGGTTGTTCTTTTTGATGAAATCGAAAAGGCACATCCCGATGTTTTCAATATGCTTCTTCAGATTCTCGAGGACGGAATTCTGACGGATTCGCAGGGCAGACGGGTTGATTTTAAAAACTGCGTGATTATCATGACCTCAAATGTCGGTGCAAAAATGATTGCTCAGAGCGGAGCGAAAACCCTCGGATTTTCCGCAGACAGCAGTGAAACCGCAAGCGAAAAGAAAATCCGTGAGGCGGTTATGAGCGAGCTGAAAAATGTTTTCAGACCCGAGTTTCTCAACAGAGTTGACGATATAATCGTATTCCGTCAGCTTACAAAAGAAAACATCGATGAAATCGCAAAACGAATGCTCGGTTCACTTTCAAAGAGAGTAAAAGAGCTTGACTTTGAAATTGAGTTTACGGATGAGGCGGTTGCCGAAATCGGAAAAGCCGGATTTGACCCCGTTTACGGTGCAAGACCTCTCCGACGTGCAATTCAGCAGCAGATTGAGGATAAGCTTTCCGAAGAAATGCTTGAAGGCAGGTTTACCGCAGGCAAAAAATATGTTTGCACTTACGGTGAAAACGGCTTTGTTTTCAGCGATACAGAATAAGATTTGTTAAAAAAACACGGAAAAATCAACTTTTTGCTTGATTTTTCCGTGTTTTTGGTTTATTCAATAGAAAAGTTCATATTTATATGTTAAACTGTGTCGGAAAAGGAAAGAGAAATTTTTAACAGAGGGGGAGCGTTTGTGAAAGGAAAGCTTGAACGGGAAGTTAAAGCGAATCTTCAGAGATTCGGAATTCCCGATATGCTGCTGTTGAGGATAATCACAAGCTATTTTTGCTTTTTTGCCGTTGAAATATGCAAACTCCGCAGCAACGGAAACATTCTTTCTGTTGACACATGGAGGGAATTCACAGTCCGCATATCTTTTGCGGATATGCTTGTTTCGGTGCTTGCAGGAGTTGTTATAATGTCTGCGGTCTGCATTTTTCTTCCCGAAAAATACAAAGGACTTGAATCTGCCGCTGCAATCGGCGCAACAATATTTTTCTCCTGTGCGCTTTTGTGGAGATATAACAATGTTTATCTGAGCGTTGCGGTAACGGTTGTTTCGCTGGTTGTTATCGGATATGCACTCGGAAAGCTCGGCGATGAACGATTATCGGATAAATTAAATGTGTTTGATTGCGGAACGGCGGTAACGGTTCTTGCGGTTTTTTCAACGGTTTCCGTTATAATTATCAGCATATACAGGCACCGTGCTTTTGCAACTACCACCCATGATTTCGGATTGTTTGTTCAGATGTTCCATTCGCTTGCCGAAGATTTGTCTGCAGTAACAACGCTGGAAAGGGATAAGCTGATATCTCATTTTGAAATTCATGCCTCATATATTTATTATCTGCTTGTGCCGTTTTTTAAGCTTTTTCCCCGTGAGGAAACTTTGCTGGTTGCTCAGGCTGTTTTGTCAATGGGAGGAATCGTTCCGCTGTTTCTTATTGCAAAACGAAGAGGATTTAAAGGCATTCCGCTTATTTTCATATGTGCGATGTATGCATTCTGCACGGGTATTATCGCACCGTGTTTTTATGATTTCCACGAAAATGCGTTTTTACCGACTCTGCTCATGTGGCTTCTGTGGGCAACGGAATGCAGAAAACCTGTTCCGTTCTATATTATATCCGTGCTTGTCTGTATTGTTAAAGAGGACGCACCTCTTTACATAATCTGCATCGGTCTGTACTGGTTTTTCGAGCACAAGGGAAACCGCCACAGATTTCACGGTCTTATATCTGCCGGATGTGCGGGCGTATATATGATGCTGATAACATCGTGGCTAACAAAACACGGCGACGGAGAAATGATGACTTCTTCACGCTTCGGTCATCTGATTATCGGCGAAGAGGGCGGAATTGTTGAGGTTGTTATCAACTCTGTTTCAAATCCGGGTTATCTTCTCAGCCTGCTTGTGCAGGAAGATACGCTTGCATTCTTTATTCAGATGCTTTTGCCGTTGCTGTTTTTGCCGTTATTCACAAAGAAGATTCACCGTTTTCTGCTTATAATTCCGTTTGTGGTAACGAATCTGATAATAGGAGCAAAATACGGCTACGCTGCAAATATGAATTATCAGTATGTTTTCGGCACGGTTACATTGCTGATTTTTATGGCGGTTATCAATCTTTCCGATTTCTCACCGAAATTGAAAAAGGATATACCCATTCTTCTCGGGTGTGCCGCACTGATGATGACAATCGGAACAACCTCGCATCAGGTTGTGAAGATAGGAACATACAACAGAGACAAGGCGTATTATCAATCGCTCGAAGAAACCCTCGACAGCCTGCCCGATGATGCGGTTATCGGCGGAGACCCCTTCCTTCTTCCCCATATTGCGGATAAAGACAATGTTTATATCTTCGATTTCAAGGATGTCAACAAGGAAGAAAAAACAATAAACGAGCCTGAAAAATATGACTATATCGTATTGAGAAACGGTGCAGAGATGTTTGAATTTGCCGAGCCTCTTCTTGAAGATGAAGGATATATCAAGCTCGAAACGGATGTTGCCGAAAAGGTGACGGTTTTCAAAAACACAAACAGAGATTAAAAAACCGAGGCGGTCAGTTGAACTGACCCCAAAAAGTTAGACAAAGTTTTAAAATAAAACTTGTGCAAATTGAATATTAAGCAGCAAAAATGGCTTGAGATCTGTGCATAGCAGGTGTCAAGCCATTTAATTTTAGCTTGATTCTGCGATTGTTGTAA
>JAZSCL010000182.1:0-2308 GCA_045602905.1 Acutalibacteraceae bacterium | reverse complement strand
CATAGGGGCAGTCCGACTGTCCGCAGTACCAGCATGCAGGTGAATCCCTCCAACAGAAAACGAAAAATCCTGCAAGACAGTCTATCTTTTTCAAAGCAGGCAAAAGTTCTCTGTAAAACTCAGCCTGACCCTCCGGCGTATGGGTTATACCTGTAAGTGTTTCATCGAGAAAGCAGTAGAAATGCTTATACATAGCCTCGAAAACTGCATCGCCCCAAGTTGCAGGGTCGGGATACTCCTCATAAACATGATATTTCAGCTCCGCCGGAAGTTTTGCGACAAAATTCTCAATGTCCGCACGTGCCGCTTCTTCGGAATCATAGCCGTAACGCGCAAGAATTTCGGCACGCTGTGCATCACTTTTCGGCTCTCCTGCACTGACAAAACCGAATTCTGCCACAATGATCGGCTTTTTAGTTATGCGGTTCACCTTGCGGACTGCGGAAACATAGTCGTGCAACTCGCCGCCGTACCACGTGCCGTAGTAAAGGTCAACTCCAACAAAATCCATATACTGCAGATAAGGTTTCATAAGGTAGTGCAGCTCTTCCATAACACCTGCGGAGTTGTAACCGATTATCAGGTCGCCCTTGACTTCGCTGAGGGCCTCTGCCTGAATACCGATAAACTTTGCCCCCTGCTCCATTGTCAGCGGATATGTGAAGTTGGAAACACCCATCTCGTTTGTTATCTGTATTCCGCCTATAATATCACGCAGGTCGTTGCAGAGAAATACTGCAATCTCTTTTGTACGTTCGGCATTTTCGTCTGCTGACGGGTCGAAACCGCCGATTTCAAAATACGATCTCGGGTATGGAGTGATCGCCATAACCTTAATTCCCTGCTCAGCGTAGCCCTTTGCTCTGTTTTTAAACGCAATATAAGAGGCGCTGATGCTGCCGTCTGCGTTATACGGGTACGGAATATCAAAACGCACCCAACCAAGACCAAGCTCATTGATACGTTCATAATTTTCATCAGGATGGCAGACTCCGTAAATATATCCGCCCGTCTTTTCCTGAAGCAATTGAGTATCTTTATTTGTGCCGTTAAAGAAACCCGTTATTGATGTGAACATCAAAGAAAATATAAGCAACATGGATTCGAACCATTGAACTATATTCATACGAAAACCTGCTTTCTGTTTGTTTAAGTTTATAGTAGCAAACACAGCCGAAAAAAGCAAGACAGAACTGTATCGTATAAACACATTATGTATGAAATAAATCGAGCACTTTCTTTTGGCTCTTCTCCGCCATCTGCTTAAACTCCCACGCACCGCCGAACGGGCGAGTGACATAAGTTACGACGATGTCGGATTTACCCAGCATCCATTTATTGCGGTAGTTGATAGCGAAACGGCGAGGAACGGTTTCTATTCCTTCGGGGAAAATTGAGTGCTCGTCGGGTTCGGCATTCTTACCCGGCGTATAGGCAAGGACAACGTAATATTTTATTGGATAAGTCTTTGACAAATCCTCAAGCTGGCGGCGCACCATAGCATCGAAATTGCCGTGGTTGCCGACGTAAAACACAGTTGCATTTTTATTTTCAATCAAGTCTATCAGAGTCAGTCGCAAGACTGGCTCTGTTTCTTTTGGGGTATCTCTGTGACCGAAGAAGGTTACTGTTGCCATAATATCGACTCCAAAACAAATTACCCGCAATCGGGTAAATATATTTTAGCGACAAGATATTGCAAAAGTCAACCCGTATTCGGGTAATAGGCACGAAAATTAAAGTTATCATAATAATAACCCATAAATGGGTAATTGTTATGGTGAGGTGCTTAAGATGGATTACTCAGAAATCTATGTAAAGCGTATACGCAGTCTTTGCAAACAGAGAGGAATTGCAATAAATAAACTTGCAACAATGAGTGATGTGAAGCAGTCCACACTTGATAATATCGTAAGAGGATTAACAAAGAATCCGAGAGTTAAAACTCTCCATAAACTTGCTATTGCATTCAATATGACTTTGGCAGAGTTTCTTGATTTTGATGAACTGAATGATTATTCGTTTGAAGACGATGACGAAGATTAAGGGCAGACAATTTGTCTGCTCTTGTTATTTATTCTCACATATGCTATACTGAATTTACAGGCTGTGCCTGAATAAATTTTTTGGAGAATGCTGTTTGAAAATGAACAACACCTTGGAGATTGTTATGCAGCGTGTCAGCAATTAAGCTGAGTACGCAGCAGCTCAAAATTGCAACCTTTATGGCACTTTGCAGTTTTGAGAGAGCAGATTTTTGCCAAGACAAGGAAGAAAAATGAAGGAATGCTTTGTGCATTGCAAGTTT
>JAZSCL010000181.1:0-6511 GCA_045602905.1 Acutalibacteraceae bacterium | reverse complement strand
TCCGAAACTTTTGAGGCGACGCCTGAGCCGTAGCCGCCGTTTTCCGCAATGCAGACAACCGCAAGAGGCAAATCTTCCCTCTGTGAATATCCCACAAACCACGAATGGCTCTTTGCGCCGTCAATCTGTGCAGTGCCCGTTTTGCCGCACATCTCAAGATTCTTGAATTTCCAATCGCCGTATTTATCCTCGACATTCGAGCGCAGAAGCACCTGAAGCTTCGCCGCCGTGTCGGGGTTTATTTTTATTATCGCCTCGTTTGTTCTGCCAACCATTTGCGAAACAGTTCCCGTTGAACGGATTCTGTCGGGTGCGTATCCCGTGCCGCCGTTGGCAATTGCCCCCATAATTGCAAGAAAATGCGAGGGGTTGACAAGGGTTGTTGACTGTCCGATACCTGCCCAGCCAAGCTCCGCTTTGCTCTTGGTATCGGGTGAAAATGTGCTTTTTGCAAGGCGGATTTCCTTTGCATAAAGCTGAGCGTTGAAGCCCATGGATTCAGCTGACGCCCTGAGTTTTTCAGCACCGAGTTCTATGGATATCTCCGCAAACGCACAGTTGCAGGATTCATTCATCGCTTTCTGAAAATCAACTTCGCCGTGCACTCCGTTGCAGATAACAACTCCGTCACCCGTTTCGTATTCGCCGTCACACTCAAAGGTGCGTGAATAAATATCGGGGATGTTTTCGATTGCACAGGCGGCTGTCACTATTTTCATAATCGAGCCTGGAGTATAGACACCCGAAATAACCTTGTCAAGAAAAACAGCCTCATATTTTTCGTTTGTGAGAAGGTCATCGGGTCTGTTGTTGATATCATAGGTCGGCTTCGAAACACTGCAGAGAAGCTTGCCCGTTTTGTAGTTATAAACCGCAATCGCACCGTTGTATTCGCCCAATGCCTTGTATGCGATTCTGTTGGCTTCGCTGTCGATATTGAGGGTGATATCCGTGCCAGCTCCGCTCTGTTTGAGGTGATAAATTCCCTCTATACGGCTGTATCCCGAAAGCACGTCACGGTAAAGATAATGAGTGCCCGTTGAGATATAGCCTGCAGTGTCGCCCACAACATGGAGCACGGAGCGTCGCAAATCCGCATTGTCAACAAAAATTCTTTCGTTATCGGAGCTTTTGGCAAGCTCAACGCCGTTGCAGTCATAAATCGTGCCTGCGTTGATGATTTTGCCGCCCGAATAGATATGTCTGTTTGCCTTGTGGGATGCCCATTCCGAGCCGTTCATCATCAGACTGCCGATAAAAATTCCGACTCCCGCAATGAATGCAAGAATAAGTGCGTAAATAATAGCCGCACGCCTTGATGTTACTCTCATGACCTGCCTCCTTTCGCCTTGGAAGGCTGTGCCTTTGCCTTTGGCGGATTAACCGTGGGCGGATTGGGAGGCAGTCTTTTTTTGACTGCGATATCGGGTTTCGGCGGTGTAAACGGTGCACCTGCGGCACGGATAAACGCAAGCAGACCCCATGAGCAGAGCATACTCGAGCCTCCTCGGCTGACAAAAGGCAGAGTTACGCCCGTCAGCGGAAGCAAATCCGTTATGCCGAAAACATTGAGCGAAAGCTGGAAAAGAAGCATTCCCGCCGCGGAAACAGCAGCAATTGCATAGAATGTTGAGGGCGACTGCTTAGCGGATTTAACGGCAAAAAACGCAATGACCGCAAAGCTGAGAAGCACCGCAATTCCGAGCAGCAGACCCATTTCCTCGCAGATAAGACCGAAAACAAGGTCGGTTGATGCCGCATAAACATTACGCAGATATCCTTCGCCTATGCCGAGCCCGAAAAGTCCGCCGCTTGCGGAATAAATCAGCACTCTTGTCTGCTGATATCCCGTTGTATCAATGAAATCCCATACGTGGCGGTAAGCCGAAAAACGGTTTGCAACATAGGGCTTGAAGTAAATTATAAGCGCCGCACCCATGAGAGCAACGGTGCAGATGAGTGCAATCGTACGCACATCTCCAGAGCGCAAAAACGCTATAAGAATAAAGGTGAAGAAGAAAATCAGCGCCGTACCGAAGTCTCTCATGAGGAAAAGCGCTCCGATGCATCCGAGGGAGAAAATTATGTATTTTGTAAGGCTCGTGGCGGAAAGCAGTTTATCGAGCGACGCCGCACCAACCCAGATAAATGCAATTTTAACAAGCTCTGACGGCTGAATGGAGAAAAATCCGAGGTCAATCCAGTTGAGAGTGCCGTTTGTTGTTTTTGCAAGGAGCAGATTCGCCGCAAGCACGAGGATTGCACCCGCTGCAGCGGGATACCGCAGGAAATTCGCAACATGAACATCCTTTATCAGCAGAAGCATAACAAGATAAACCGCAAGTCCGATTCCGATTGCAATGAGCTGTTTTATTGCGTAGCTTTCGCTGAAGCTTGCGCAAACCGTCAGCCCGATTCCCGAAAGGAAAAAGGCGATTGCCTCAAGCTCAAAGTAGTCATTGCCCGTAACGAGCACGCCGAGGAGCATATAAATCCATTCGGCGGCGATATATCCGAAGAAGATGTAGACCATCGTCAGGCTCAGCTCTTCCTGCCTGCAGAGCACGCAGGCGGCGCAGACAAGCTGAAACGCCGTCATGAGTGCCATAACGGTTATCTGCTGAAATTTATACTGTTTTTTGATAACATTGTCGGACATCTTTTCACCGCCTCTGTCTGCATTCTACCACAACCGTACAAAAATTTCAATTTCAATTATATTCCGTGATTTTTTTAAAACTGTTAACAAATATCAGCAAGTTTATTAATTTTGATATTATATGATAATTTTATCCCCCAAAAAATTTTTTGCATATAATGTTGTTGGGATGATACCGCACACAACAGATTGTGTTTTTTGTGTCTGTCAGACTCTCTCTATAATATATAATATATATAATAATAAAAAATATATTGCAAGTGAGGGAAAAATGGTGTATAATGTTTTAAATATGATTATTAAAATGGGTGTAGTGCCGACAGGGAAGAAGTTGATTTAATGGACGCATATTTCGATAACAGTGCAACAACAGCGCCGTGCTGTGAAGCGGTTAATGCCGTTGCCGATGCAATGACACGCTGTTGGGGAAACCCCTCTTCTCTCCACCGTCAGGGCAATATCGCAAAGGAGCTTCTGGATTCTTCAAGAGAATCTGTTGCAAAGGCTCTTTCATGCTTACCCGAAGAAATATTCTTTACCTCAGGCGGTACGGAAAGCAATAACCTCGCCTTAAGAGGTGCGGCACATCAGATGAGACGCTTCGGCAGACGGATTGTTTCAACCTCGGTTGAGCATCCCAGCGTTGACGAAACTCTCACAAAGCTTGAAGCCGAAGGCTTTGAGGTTATCAGGCTCAGGGTTGACGGCTACGGCAGAATCAACGAAAAAGACCTCTATGCCGCAGTTAATCAGAACACAATTCTTATATCAATGATGATGGTCAACAACGAAGTGGGAACAATAATGCCCGTTCAGGCGGCAAAAAGAGCCGCAATGATGGCTCGTTCACCCGCACTCATCCACTGCGATGCCGTTCAGGCATTCGGCAAAATGCCGATTAAGCCTGCAGCTCTCGGCGTTGACCTTATGACTATAAGCTCCCATAAAATCCACGGTCCGAAGGGCGTCGGCGCTATTTATATCCGCAAGGGTGTTAAGATTAAACCCGTTACCTTCGGCGGTGAGCAGGAGCAGCAGAACGGACTTTCAATCAGACCCGGAACAGAGGCAATGCCCGCAATCGCCGGCTTTGCGGCGGCGGCAAGAGCCTTGCCCGACCCCAAAAAGGAGCTTGAACACATAACCATGCTCCGTGACTATATGGTTTCAAGGTTCGGCGAGCTTGACGGAATCGAAATCAACTCTCCGTCAGACGCCCTTCCCTACGTCACGAACGTTTCGGTTATCGGAATCAAATCCGAACCCATGCTCAACTTCCTTTCCGACAGAGGAATCTGCGTTTCAAGCGGTTCAGCGTGTTCAAAAGGTAAAAAGAGCCGTGTTCTTGTTCAGATGGGTCTGGATAAAAAACGCCTTGACAGTCCGCTGAGAATCAGTTTTTCAAGATTTACAACCGTTCAGGAAATCGATGCTCTTGTTTCAGGCATCGCAGACGGAAAAAAAGTTATAAGAGCAGTTAAATAGGAGAAAAAAATGAAAGAAATCATTCTTATAAAAAACGGTGAGCTTGCGCTCAAGGGTCTCAACAGAAGAACCTTTGAGGATATGCTTGTTAAAAACATGAGACGCAGACTCGAATCCGCAGGAAAATTCAATTTCACGGTTTCACAGTCAACAATCGTTGCAGAACCCGTTGACGAAAGCGTTGACCTCGACGAAGCTGTTGAAAGAATCAAAAAAATCTTCGGTATCGCAGGCTTTTCAAGAGCCGCCGCCGTTGAAAAGGATATGGAAACGATTCTGAGAAGTGCCGAAGAATACCTGGCTCCCCAGCTTCTCGGAATCAGAAGCTTCAAGGTTGAGGCAAAGCGTTCCGATAAGAAATTTCCCCTCAATTCCCCCGAAATCTGCAGGGAAACGGGCGGATATCTTTTAAGAAAATTCCCTCATCTCGTTGTTGACGTTCATAATCCCGATATGGTTGTGACCGTTGAAATCAGAGACACACACGCATATATCCACGGCAAGCAAATCAAGGGTGCAGGCGGAATGCCCACAGGCTCCGCAGGAAGAGCCGCAGTTCTTATTTCGGGCGGTATCGACAGCCCCGTTGCCGCTTATATGATGGCAAAAAGAGGTCTTGAGCTCATTGCAATCCACTTTGCATCGCCTCCGTACACAAGCGAAAGAGCTGAACAGAAGGTTCATTCGCTCTTAAAGCAGGTGAGCAAGTATTCGGGCAGAATCGCTCTCTGGGTTGTACCTTTTACCGAAACTCAGGAGCTTATCAAAGATAACTGCCCCGAAGATATCTTCACCGTTATCATGAGAAGAATGATGATGAGAGTTGCGCAGAAGATTTCCGCAAGGGAAAGAGCAGGCGCAATGATAACGGGCGAAAGTGTCGGTCAGGTTGCAAGCCAGACCATGCCCGCAATTGCCTGCACGGATGCGGTTTGCGAGATGCCCGTATTCCGTCCCCTTATCGGCATGGATAAGGACGAGGTTGTTGCGATTTCAAGAAAAATCGAAACTTTTGATATATCGATTCTTCCCTATGAGGACTGCTGTACGGTGTTCACACCCAAGCATCCCAAAACAAAACCCACTCTTGACTATGTTGAAGAATGCGAAAAAGCTCTTGAAGTGGACAGGCTGGTCAACGAAGCCGCAGAGAATGCGAGACTTGTTGTTATAAGCGCATATTAAATTCGTAATGCTTAATTCGAAATTCGTAATTCAGGTTCATATATAATGGGTACGGGTGAAACCCGTCATTAATTACACATTACGCATTGCGAATTGAGGAAAAGGAGAAACGGAAATGGCAGTTTGCGAGATTCTGTCCGTCGGCACGGAAATTCTTCTCGGCGATATTCTTAACACAAATTCAAGATATCTCTCCGTTGAGCTTGCAAAGCTCGGCATATCCGTGCTCCGTCATACAACCGTCGGCGACAATGCCGAAAGACTTGCGGCGGCGCTGAAAACCGCCCTTGAGAGAAGCGATATCGTTATCGCAACGGGCGGCCTCGGTCCTACCGCAGACGACATAACAAGGGATGTCTGCTGTGAGGTCATGGGATTCGAACTTACCCTCGATAACTCCATAGCAAAGAAAATCAAAGATTATTTTGATTCCAAAGGCTACGATATGCCCGAAAGCAATCTGCGTCAGGCGTATGTGCCCGTCGGCGGAACGGTTTTTGAGAATAACCACGGCACAGCACCGGGTCTGGGACTGAAGAAAAACGGAAAATGCGTTGCGATTCTTCCCGGTCCTCCCTATGAAATGGCTCCGATGTTTCAGGAAAGCGTTGTTCCGTTCCTCTCGGAATATGCAGACGGTGCAATAGTTTCCCACACGGTAAGAACAATGGGTATCGGCGAGAGTGCCATGGCGGAGGAGGTTGCGGATTTGCTCGAAAACGAGAATCCCACCGTTGCTCCCTATGCAAAAAAAGGCGAAGCTCTTTTAAGAGTTACCGCAAAGGCACACAGCAAGGAAGATGCCGAGGAGCTTTGCGCTCCCATGCTTGAAGAAATAAAGAAAAGGCTCGGCGGATTTGTTTACGGTATCGACAGCGAAAGCATCGAGCAGAGAGTTGTTGAGCTTCTCAAAGAGAACAACCTGACTCTTGCAACCGCAGAAAGCTGTACCGCAGGCTATATCCCCAAAAGAATAACGGATATTCCGGGGGCAAGCAGCGTTTTCGGCTACGGCGTGATAACATATTCAAACGAGGTCAAGCATAAGGTGCTTGGCGTTAAGAACGAAACCCTTGAAAAATACGGTGCCGTCAGCGAGCAGACCACAAGAGAAATGGCGGCAGGCATACGCCGTGTTTCGGGTGCGGATATCGGCATTGCCGTAACGGGTATTGCAGGTCC
>JAZSCL010000180.1:0-12137 GCA_045602905.1 Acutalibacteraceae bacterium | reverse complement strand
TTCCCGTCAGGTCAATATCATCGGTTTTGTAGACATATATTGTTTTATCGGGCAGTCTGCTTATTCTCATTGAGGGTGAGACGGCGGGGATGAATATTTCAAACTCGCTGAATTTGGTTACATCAAAAACAAGATAGCCGTTTTCAACCTTAAGAGTACCGTTTTCGGTTGAAAGCTGTTCTCTGCCGCCGTCAACAAAGCGGTGATAAATCATAAATGAGGTCTGATTTTTATATGCTTCTGGAATGGCAAGCCTGATTGTAACTTTATAGCCTTCGTTGGGCTGAATAATCTCGGAATTTTTATTGACCGTTTTGATGTTATAGAGACCGACCTGCTTATAATATTCACCGTCAACCATATATACGCCGCCGGGTTCTCTTTCGCCCTGAATCAAATCAACTTCGAGAGTGACCTCTTCATCGAAACAGCCGGGATAATAGGTTGCTGAAACGTCAAAATCATCCGACTGAGAGACGATAACGAAAACTGCCGTGAAAGTAAGGCTGTTTGAAGGCATTGTTTCGGGCACTTCGGGTGTCCAGCCTGCAAATATGCATCCCGGTATTTCGGGCGCTTTGGGAGCTTCAATCTTTGAACCTTCTTCAACGTAGCCGTAATTATATCTTTCACCGTTAACAATCCATTCAAGAACAAAGCTTCTCGCTTTAACGGTTACTTCGCACTGAGCCGTTATTTCCGTTCCGTTAATTCTTGCGGTAATAACTGCCTTGCCCGGAGCATTTGCAGTTATTTTGCCGTTTGAATCAACCAATGCGACGTTGCTGTCTGATGAGGTGAACATAATATCATCGGTTATATTATCCGTTACGGTAAATGAAAGAGTCTTTTCATCCTGATTATAAAGGGTCATTGTGTTACGTTCAAGAGTAAGCTGAACCTCAACGCTTTCAAATCTTTCTCCGCACACGGAACAAACGCCCGAGAAAGTGTTACCGTTTACATATTCCCATTTGTCAATAGTATGGGCAGTTTTTGGAATTATTTCTTCATCATATACACCGCAGACCGTGCAGCATAACGCTTTCAGACCTTCTTCCGTGCAGGTAGCTTCAGAAATTATTTCTTCTTCCCAAGTGTGACCTAAAGGTTCTGATGTTATTGTAGTATCGCCTACAATGTAACCGCAAACAATACATTCCTTGCAAATTTCGCCAAAATCTTCGCAGGTAGGTTCATAGACTACTTCTTCAACAATATGACCGAGACCGTATTCGTTATCGCCCATAATGGCATCGTCGCCAACGTTAATATAGTCATAATAATAATCACCACATTCGACACACTCATAACGGGTCCTCATACGAGTGCAGGTTTTTAATATTACTCTTGAACTATAATTATGATCTCCCAAATCGCCTATTATATTTTCAATTGCCATAGTGCAAACAGAGCAAAATAGCGTATCAACCTGATGATCTGTGCAGGTAGGCTCCTGGGTGCGTTTCCATTCGCCTTCGGTGTGACCCGTTGCGGGATAAATTTCAATCCACTCATCATAAATCGGCTCATTACATCTGATACAAAGATAATAGAGACCGCCGTTTTCTGTGCAGGTGGGGTCTATTTTTACCGTTTCGCCTGAACTGATATGTCCGAGTGCCGATTCGGCTTCTTGGGTTGATACTTTATTGCAGCGTTTGCATTTATAAGTTTTTTCGCCGTTATCCAAGCAAGTCGCTTTGATGTGTTCGATAAGCTCATTATCGTGACCGAGTGCAGGGATGGTTTTTGTTTTGAGAACATTGGAACACACGGTACATTTGAGATTCTTTGAACCCGTGGCCGTACAGGTGGGTTCTTTGACAACGGTATATTCCTCTTCGGGAACATGAACCCCTTTGGGAGCATAAGTGAAAGAAAATGCACATCCGCAGGTACAGTGATAAGTTACACGTGTTCTTTCATCGCAACCTGTTCCTACAATCTCGGTTTCAGTTTTGACATTTGAGTGGTATCCAAAGTGATATTCTTCGTATACTTTGGTGATTATTGTTTCACAGTCTGTTAAATCCGAGCCTGACTTCTCAAAATTAATCAGCTTCCAACTAGCTTCTTTTCGTTCTGCTTCGATTCTTAAAATATGTCTGAATCCGGGCATACCAAAAGCATATTCGCCAATAGTCGAAACGCATTTCGGAACATTAACACAACAGAGCCACTTAACATTGTTGAATGCGAACGCACCGATTTCGGTGACGGTTTCGGGAATCCAGAAACAAATATTTTCTGCAGCGGGAGGATAAGCAATAAGCTTAGTTGCCGCAGAGTTAAAGAGCACGCTGTGATAGAGAACCTTGAAATTGGGGTTATCACTGTCCAAGGTGAAAGTTTTGAGGCTTGTTGCTTCGCTGAATGAGGAACCGTTGACGGTTACAACGCTATTGGGAAGATAAACTTCCTCAAGGCTTTTCCATTTGATTGCACCGCCTGCAATAACGGTTGTTCCATCTTTGACCGCATAGTAATTTTTATCGAGTTCTTTATCGACGGATACAAGGATATTTTCGTGATAGAACACACCGTCATTGTCATAAACCGCATTTTCAAGGAAAGGTGTGCCTTCAAAAGCATTATAGCCGAAAAATTCGGGAGTTGAAGTTATTGAAAACTCCTCAAGATCGGAATTTTTGAATGCAAAGTTGCCGATTCGCTGCAAATATGAATCGCTGATTGTTTCTATGCCTGAATTCAAAAATGCATAGTCTCTGACGATAACCGAATACCACGAATTAATCGTTTTAAGATTTTTGCTTCCGTAAAATGCATAAGGGAGAATTTCAACTGTTCCGTGAGGTTTTTCATATTCCGATGCAGGAGCGTTCTGAGGATAGGAAACCAACGATGCAACGGAGCCGTTTTTGAAAAGCACACCGTCAATTGCCTTGAAATTTTTGTTTCCCGAAGCAACTGTGAAAGACTGATTGTTGAGTGCATAGGCAAACGCTTCCGGATCAATTTCATTAACATTTGCAGGAATATAAACAGAGGCAAACATACAGTCTCTGAATGCACCACGTTCAAGCTTTGTTACGGGATAACCGTCAATCGTTTCGGGTATAACAATTTCAGATGTTGACTCTCTGAATTTATAACCCGTAATAATTGCCGTTTTGTTTATGATATCATAAATGAAGCCGTCTTCCGTGCAGTTACCTTCAGCATAAGCGTGTTCAACGGTGTAGCCGCATGAACATACCGAGCGAATAGCGTTATCGGTAACAAGTGAATGCTTGTGCGTTGAGTATTTTTCAAAATGAATTTCCGCAACATCCTCTGCAGTTATTGCTTTTTCAAAGCGTCCTTTATTATAGCATACATTTATCCAGCTGCTTTCATCACCCTCATAATAAATATCAGTCACCCCTTCGCCGCCCAAAGCGAAACAACCCATTTTTCCGACATTTGAAGAAATGTGTATATTCTTTATCGGGCTGAGATAGAAGGCATACGAAACGATGCTGCGGTCAGCACGATAACAGCTCCCGTGTATGCCGTTGGGATAAGCTATTATTTTGTTTTCGCTGTTCAAAACCCCGTTTTTTCTGCTATAAAGCACACCGTAGTCATCAACTTTTAGATTGCTTGTCTCATGAACGGTAAAAGTTTCAATATTCGGGCATTTTGCAAAAGGATTTGAGTCTATATATTCAACAGAACTGCCGATAGAAATCTCTTTAAGCGAGTTCCACCGAAATGCACCGCCTGCAATAGATTCCGTGCCTGACCTGGTTTGATAATATTCTGTATCGCCGGAAGGGTGGGTTGCAATGAGGTTTTTATCAAGGTAAAGAACACCGCTTCCATCATAATTTTTGATGTCATTAATAAAAGGAGTATCCGCGAAGATTTCCCAGCCCAGCTTTTCAACAACATGGGAAATGGTGACAGATACAAGAGACGGACATGATGCAAAAGCATAGTCGCCTATTGACTCTATGTAATCTTCCAAAACAACGCTTTCAAGGCTTGTTGCGTTGTAAAAAGCATATTTATCAATGTAATAAATAAAAGGACTTTCGCTGCGGGCAAGGCTGATGCTTTTCAGGTTTCTGACTTCCGTGAAAGCCAATGAGCCTATATCAACTCCGGTTAAATCAAGAGATTCTGCAGGAGCGTTTTTCGGATAAGCAAAAAGCTTATCTCCCGTAGATTTTATATGAGGCACATCACAGAACAAAATGCCGTTTGGGGATGAATATTTTGTATTATTCTCATCTACCGTGTATCTTTCGATATTCGGCATATCATAAGCAAACGCTTCAATATCAATATCGGTTACCGATGCAGGAATCGTAACCGCAATACACTGACAGCCTTTGAACGATTCGGCAGCCAGCTCGGTTACGGGATAACCACCGAGTGTTTCGGAAATAATGATTTCATCGGTTGACTGCTTATCGGCATAATCAATAATAATGGATTTATCGTTAACTATCTTATAAACAAAGTTGTTTTCGGTGAAACTCTGAGTTTCAACTTCTTCAGCGTGAAAATGCGGCATTTCTGCTATGCCGACAGTAACAATGCCGAATGTCATTATAAATACAAGAAACAATGACAATGCTTTTTTCATAATTTTGCCTCCTTGTTGAACTTTTGTGATATTCCGAACGTGTTGTAAAACAATGTTTTTATATGAATCACTTTACTGCATTCGGGGAAATAAAAACTTATAATTCTGCTGTTATGCTGTATGTTTTTCCCGATTCCGCAACTGCACCCACTCCGTCGCCGTAAATACCTGCCATCGGCTCATAGCCTTTTGCTTTTATCTGAGTAACAAGATATTCCCATGTCATTTCTGTACCCGACTCAACTGTAAAGCTGAAGGTTGCAACAACTTCCTCATTCATATCAACAACCTCAACATTAACCGTTGCAGGTGCTTGAGTTGTTGGCTGCGTTGTTGTTTCCGTTGTGGTTACGGTTGTGTGTTCGGTGGTGGTCTGCGTTGTTTCTTCTTCTGTTTCCGTAACGGTTGTTGTTTGTCTTGTTGTTTCGGTTGCAGATACTTCGGTTGTTGTCCTTTGTCTTCTGGTGGTTGTTTCCTCAGCGGTTGTTTGCGTGGTTGTTGTCTGAGTTGTGGTTGCGGAAGTGTAAAGCGAATAATCCCTGCGTGTGGTTGTGGGTCTTGTTCTTTTTTCTGTAGTGCTGAGCGTCGCCGATTCTTCCGTTGTTGTCTCTGTTATTTCCGTTTTTGATGCTGCCACAGCTGAGGTTGTTGCAGTCGGTTCTCGTTTTTGAGTTGTTTTCGTTTCGGTTGTTGCTTTTTCGTAAACCGCACTTTGTTTGTGAGCTTCGGTTGTTGATTCTGCGGTTGTAAATTCAACAAAAACATATTCCGTGGTTTGTGAGGGAACGGAAGATGTCTGCTCGGTATAAACGGTTGTTGAAGTTGCTTTTGTTGTTTCGGGTTCGGTGTTTACAATGCTGACAATTCCCGCTGTTCCTCCTCCGATAACACCTGCAGCCGTTACGCCGATAACAACCTTTTGTGCAACGGATAACGCCGCCGCCTTTGCTGCAATTCCCGTACCGGTTGCCGCCGCAGCAGAAGAAGTTACAGCACCTGATGCACCGATTTCGGATAGAATTTCCGTTGATGCGGCACTTGCGGCAAAATCTGCGGAAGCAGCAACGGAAGTTTTGTTAAGCGCCCAAATGAGAACGCCGCCGATCGCCGCACCGTAAAGAATGTTGCCGTTTTTCTCAAACTTATCCTTTAAATCTCTTCTTGCCGTGCAAAGTCTGTTTTTAACCGTGCTTTCTGGCACTTCGATGCTTTCGGCAATTTCCTTAACGCTCATATCACCGAAATACATCATCATGATGCAGGCTCTTTTTTCGGCGGTCAGTTCATCGATTGCCGCCATAACTTCAAGCCGTAATTCTTCCTGATTCAGATTTTCTTCGGGACAGAATTCTGTTTTTTCTTCGGGAATTTCAACAAAACTGTTTTCTTCCTCACCGTCAAAAACAAGTCGGTTTCTGCTTTTCAGTAAGTCCTTACTCTTGTTTGAAACAATCTTAAGAAACCATGATGTCACATTCTGTGAAGTGTCAATTTCATTGATTTTTTCAAGTGCTTTTATGTAGCTGTCCTGCAGAATATCCTCTGCATCTTGCTCATTCTGTGTTATTTTGAGTGCGATAAAATATGCCTTGGAGCTTGTCATTTTATAGAATTCTTCAAAGGCTGATTGATTTCCGTGCTGTATATGCTTAATCAAACGGGCGATTTTTTTCTTTTCGTTTTTCATTATATCACCTCAATCACACCATTTTTCTTTTTTCATTATATCACATATCCGTCGCTGTTCAAGCAAATACAGTTTTTTCCTTTTTTGTTATCGCCGATAAAGGTTATTTCGGGCGTATCGCCGTTAAGATATACGATGCTCTTTTTTATGGCTGTCCGAATATAATTGCACGGTGAATCAAATTTTTCCGCATAGATAAAGGTTGCTTCCTGACCGATAACCAGCTCTGCTACAACGGTTTTTGCCTTCTCGTTAATCGCAATTTCAAGAGAATGCAAACCGTCAAGATTGACCCTTGTTGTTTTTATGTCATTGTTCATTTCACACCTCCGTTTCTGTCCTTTCACTATTATTACGATTGAAACGGCAGGTTGGTCTATTGAAAAATAAAAAAATCGCTGCAACCTCGTTTTTGAGGCTGCAGCGGTTATTCTTTGGATTTAAGATAGTCTTTCAGGATCTTGTTTATAAACTGTGAAAATGAACGTTCATCTTCCTCGGCAAGAGTCTTGATTCTTTCAACAACATCGCTGTCCAACGTTATGCTTACTTTTTCTTTTAACGGCTTCATGGAAACATTTCCTTTCAACGCAATATCAATAATCCGATTATATCAAAATACAGGCAACGGTATTGACAGATAGTATAAAGTAGTATAAAATACTACTATAGAAATATGTTTATTTGTTGACTTTAACCATTTGTAATAACTAAAATAAAACTATAGAATGTTTTTTGTAAAATTTTGTGTTACATTTTCATTTTTGATTGACTTATATATGAAAGGGGATTGTTTATGAAGCGTTCTGAACTTAAAAAACTGCTTGCACTTCTGTTTGCTGTTTCTGTTTTCTGTTTCGTTCCCGTTTTCACCCTTGCCGTAAGTCATGAAAAAGATGAAATATACTTTTATGAATCCTCGGCAGCAAGTGAGAACGGCTATGCCGCAAACAATCTTGTTGATGAAAACGGGAGAGCGGTCAATCTTAACGATATAGCTTATGAAAACCGTACCGATGATTATGTTTTAACTCAGGGTGCGGAGGATTATTCTCTTCCGTCAATATATGATTCCCGGGAATACGGTTATATCACTTCCGTTAAAAAGCAGCAGGGCGGAACATGCTGGGCAAATGCCGCAACGGGATGCATGGAAGCCTCATCAATAAAGCAAGGGATTGCACAACCGGGAAAGGTTAATTATTCGGAAATGCATCTTGCCTGGTCGCTTTATTTTCAGAAAACAGATAATATCGACGACCCAACTTACGGCGACGGCTCAAACAGAACGGATATGCCAATCAACCTCGGTGCAGACGAGCAGTCGGCAATGAGTATGCTTGCCCGTTGGAGCGGCATGGCAAACGAAAGCGATTATCCGCAGAAAGCATCGGTTTATGCAACAAGACAGCATTACATCAATAATATGACATATGCCGACCGTTATGCATCGGTTGTGCATCTTGAAAACTATGTTGAATTGCCCGACAGTGTTCACGAAATCAAGCAGGCGATTATCGATAACGGTGCGGTTTGTGTTTCGTATTCTTCGGGCGGCAAGAATTATCCGTATTACTATCCGGAGGGAGAAATAGACCATTCAATTCTTGTTGTCGGCTGGAATGACAATATCTCGGTTGAAGAATTTGATGAGAGCTCCAGACCTGCCGTAAACGGAGCATGGCTTTGTAAAAACAGCTGGGGAACAACAAGCGGCGATAACGGATATTTTTACATGAGCTATGACCAGACAAGCTTTTCAAGATTCTTCTATTATTCGTCTGATGCCGATTATTATCATAACAACTATCAGTATTGCGGAACTCTGCCTTCATTTTATGAGCTTAAGAGCAGTGAATATGTGGGCAGTGCCAATGTTTTTACCGCAAAAGGAAACGAAAGCCTTGAAGCAGTGGGAGCGTATCTTCCCATCCGCAATATGGATTACATAATTGAAATTTATAAAAATCTTCCTACGGATTATTCAGACCCCGTAACGGGCGGAACTCTTGCGGCAACCGTAAGCGGTTCAAGAGAGCATTCGGGATATTATACAATAGAGCTTGACGAATCAGTTCGTCTTTCAGAGGGAGAAGTGTTCTCCGTTGTGCTCAGAACTTCTGCATCATGGACAAAAAGCCGTTTTATAGCAATAGGAAGTAAATCCTTTGAGCATTATGAAAGCGGAAGAGGATATATTTTCAGATTCTCTCAATGGGATGATGCTGCAAGTGCAGTGCAGAACGATGTGTATCTCCGTGCTTTTACCGTGAATCTTTCTGCGGAAAGCTTTAAGGTGGATTATGTTGACTGCGGCGGAGAGATACTGGCATCCTCATATTCCGATGAAAACGGCAATGTTGAAATGCCTTCGCCTCCCGAAGGGTGTGCTTATGAATTCAAGGTTAAGGGTGCGGATTTTGACGGTAAAAACATAACCGGAGAAACAACCGTTACCGTTCATAAATATATCCCCGACGAAACAATACCTTCAAAACGGGACATATGCCGACTTGAATGCAAATGTAACGATTGCGGAAAAGTGCTTTGGGATACATCCGCCCATATCTTTGAAGAAACTGCAGTGAACGATTTCGGCTGCAGAAGAACGGAAAGCCTTTGTACTCTTTGCGGATATTATAAAACGGATTTCGAGTTTCCCGCAAACACCAAAAACGGAATAATAAACGACCATGCCGCATGGTATACCGATTCGGGTACTCTCTATATTGTCGGCAGGGGAGAGGTTGCATTTTCGGGTTCATCAACAGTTACGCAGATTGAGGGTTGGGCAGATGAGCTTCAGGGAATACGGAAATGCAGAATCGGAAACGAAATAACCGCTCTTCCCAAGGGATTTCTGAGCAGTGCACCGAATCTTACTGAGGTTGAAATACCGGAAGGGATAACCCGCATTCAGCCGAATTCATTTTCTTCTGCGGTCAAGCTTCAAACGGTCAGACTTCCCTCAACGCTCAAATCCATAGGTAAAAATTCATTTTCGTTAACTTCAATATCATCACTTCATATTCCGGATTCGGTTGAAGTTATTGAAGACGGAGCTTTTGCAAGCAGCAATGCTCTTACCGAGCTTACGGGTCTTAAAGGAATAAAGGAAATAGGCGCAAGAGCGTTTTCCGGCAGTCTTATCAGCGGAACAATAACACTTCCGTCAAGTCTGAGAAAGTTCGGCTGCGGCGCATTCAGTAATACTCAGAATCTTACGGATGTTGTGATTCATCCCGATTGTGACTTATATAAATCGGAAAACGGATATATTCTCAGTGCTGACGGTGCGGAATTGCTCTATTACAGCTCAATGAATAAGAATTCTGTTCTTCTTGTTCCCGAAACAGTCAGGACAATCGGCGATTATACTTTTAATAAAAATCGATATGTGAAGTTCATCGATATGTCCGGTGTAACAAAAATCGGAGTAAGTGCATTCCAGAACTCATCGGTTGTCGGAGTCGGCTTTGAAACTGAGGAAAATGTGGTTATCGGTTCGTATGCTTTCCGAAACGCACTTAGCCTGAAAACGCTTTATATTCCGTCAAATGTTACCTTTGTTTCGTCTTTTTCCGTCGGGTACAGTGCTGAAAACAAAGTTCTGAGCGATATCACTGTTTACTGTGACAGCGGTTCGGCTGCGGCAACCTACGCAAAATCCGCAAAGATTTCTTATATAACGGATCATTCCCATGAGTTCAAAAGAATACCGATTGTTGCGGCAACCTGCTACAGCACGGGAACGAGCTATATGTATTGCAGTGAATGCGGCTGTGTGGAGAATGCATATGAGGTTTATTCCGTAACTCATGATTATTTAACCGTTTATGATAAAGCACCAACCTGCGTTTCTGAGGGATTGAGCCACCAACGATGCAGTTATTGCGGAAAAACAGATAATCCGAATACCGTTGAACCTGCCAAAGGTCACAGCTACGAGTGGATAACCGATATTGAAGCAACCTGCACGGAATCAGGCCACAGATACGAAAAGTGTTCGGTTTGTAATGAAATCGGAGCGGAAGAAACCGTTGATGCATACGGGCATGATTTTGAATGGATTGTTGATGAAAAGAACGGCTGCGGTTGGGAAGGATATAAGCATGAAGAATGCAAGGTTTGCGGATTTACTCAGAGTCACAGAACCGTTATTCCCGCCCACAAGTCTCATCCGGCATCAAGATATGAATATGAATGCAGAACCGACGGAATGTACAGATATAAGGTCTGCATTGATTGCGCAGAAGCAATAAATGAGCCCGAAAGGTATGGCAATGTGCACTACAGAAAGCACTATATCAGTGTCAAGGAAGCAACTTGTCTGGAAAACGGAGAATATTATTATCAGTGCCTCGGATGTGATTATCGCACCAACTCAACCATCGTTAAGGCAAGAGGTTACCATGATTATGGTTCGAAATGGGTCGAAACAAGCCCCACCTGCCTTACCGACGGTCTGTCACATGCTCAATGCCAGGATTGCGGATATATATGCGATTATGTAATAAAATCAGAAGGTAAGCATATGTACGAATGGGTTATTGATGTTGACTCCGACTGCGCAAATGAGGGCGTTCAGCATCAGGAATGCGTCAATTGCGGAGAAATTGCTTCCGAAGGGACTGTGCTTGAAAAGAAAATGTTCCATACCTACAATTGGGTTACCGACCGTGAGCCAACCTGCACAGAAGTTGGTCTCATGCACCGTTTATGTAGGGTGTGCGGTGATGTCGATTCGGAGAATACCGAAATTGCAATGATTTCCCATGCCTATGAATGGGTAACTGATGTTGAGCCGACCTGCGGAATAAAGGGCTTGAAGCATCAGCAATGCACTGCGTGTTCCGATATTGTGAACGAGAATACCGTTATTAATGCAACGGGCAATCACAGCTATAAATGGGTTATAGATGAAGCGGGGGATTGCCTGACTGAAGGAAGAAAGCATCAGTACTGTTCTGTTTGTAATTCCGTTGCAAGCCGTAATACGGTCATATATCCGAGAGGGGAGCATGAGTTTGCCGTTGTCTGCGACAGCCTGCCTGATTGCACCGAAAACGGCATAAAGAGAATCGCCTGTATTCATTGTAATAAAACAGAAAGTGAAGAAATCCGACCCGCAACCGGTCATACCTACGGTGAATGGAGTGAAAGCAGAGAATTACCGTTCGGTAAGCTTGAAAGCGAAAGACACTGTATCACCTGCGGATATGTTCAGTACAGAAACCATACTGTCGGAAATGTTATCAATCTTGATGATTTTATAAAGATTATTATAAGTCGTATTGTTGATATTCTGATTATGCTGACAGATTAATGGCAGTGTCAACCTTTTGAACATTACTTTAAACATACACAAAAAACATACAAACCACCCGATATTTCGCTGAAATGCGATTTATCGGGTGGTTTTGTTACATATAAAGAAAAAAGGTTTCTGTACGGTTCAAGCTGTAATCAGATGTATCTGATATAGTTTTAGTAATGATTCTTACAAACAGAATTATTGAAGCATCGAGAGAATTTTTCGTTTATATTCCAGAAACTCCTCCGTCAGGTTGAAATCATATCGGCGAGGTTTGGGCTCTTTTATTATGATTTCGTGCGTGATCTCTCCGGGTGAACCTGCCAAAAGATAAATTCTGTCCGAAATAAGGATGGCTTCGTCTATACTTCCTACGCCGGCATTATCCGGATCAGGTTTGCGGGTCGCAGGTTTACCTGCCTCTCAGCCGTTCATAACAGCTCCCCGGTGAAACAAAAACAGGAGACAGCCTTTCGGATGCCTCCTGTAAAAAATCCTTGTGTATGACTTCCTACGGCGGCATTATCCGCATCAGGTTA
>JAZSCL010000179.1:0-2678 GCA_045602905.1 Acutalibacteraceae bacterium | reverse complement strand
GTTTTCATCCCCCGTAATTTCCAGGCTACCTGTTGCCATAACGCAGTCCGGACTGTTAATCAGTGCAGAACCGATATCATCAATTATTTCGGGAGGAACGAGAGGCTCATCACCCTGAATATTGATAACATAATCACAGTCATAATTGCTTGCAGCCTCTGCAACTCTGTCGGAACCCGTGGGATGATTAACGCTTGTCATAACAGCTTCGCCGCCAAATGCGATAACAGCATCATACACACGCTGATCGTCTGTTGCAACAACAACCTTGCTGAGAATCTTCGATTTGCTTGCGTTTTCATAAACATGCTGGATCATGGGTTTTCCGCATATATCTTTAAGAGGCTTGCCGGGCAACCGGGAAGAACCGTATCGTGCGGGAATAACGCCTAAAACTTTAGCACTCATATCTATAATCTCCTTTTTATGGATTAAAAACTATATTTGTCACGAAGGGCATTGCGCATTTTGTTGAGTGAGAACGGCTTGATTTCATCGCAGATACGCTCACGCATTGCTTTGCCTTCGTCTGTGTTCTGGGGAGCTGAAGTGAAATCAAGCGTCACGCCCAGTTCGTTGCAGACACGGTCAACAAAAATCGGCCAGAGCTCACCGATATCGCCGATAACGGGGATGCTGTTTTCAAGACGGGTGAAGGCAGACATTTCCATACGGAAAGGAATTTTAGTGAGCTTGGTCTTGGGAAGACCCTCGTTGATTGCTTTCTGAATAAGCTCACTCTGTTTATTGAGATCCCACGAACGCTTGAGATTTTCGTCAAGGTCAAAGCGGATGAGAGTTTTATCCTTGAGGCTGTAGGTGGGCAGACCGTTCATTGCAGCCCAGATTCCGTGGCCTGTGTATGTTTCAAAAGGACCGTCGTGGATTTCCTGAGTAAGAGCAACTGCGGATTCAATAATAACATCGGCTTCCGAAAGCATTTTTGCAATACGCTTGCAACGCTGGCTTACGGGGATGCTGTCAGAAATGCAAAGACCAACCTGTCCGCCGCCGATAAGCTGAGGAACGCTTACAAGAACAGGTACGCCCTTGATTGCGCCTGCGCCGATCATAGTGTTCGGGTCAGCGCCGAGACCCGCAACATACTCAAAGCTTTCGCCGAGTGTCTGTGCCGCAACCATAACCTCTGTGGAAACCGTTTCATTGAAGTAACCTACAGGATAAGCCATATTACCTGCAGCCTTGATGATAACCTTGCCTTCTGCCTTTTCGCAGATTGAAACGAGTTCTTCGTCAAGAGGCAGCTCAGAACGGATGCGTGCCCATTCCTCTTTGCTGAGCTGGGTAAGTTCATAGATGTTGCCGCGGCAACGGATGTTTTCGGGACATTTGTCGCCGAGAATATCTGCATTGAAACGCTTGACTCTGTCAAGTGTACCGCCCATTTCATGAGAGATAACTGCAGAGCTTGTCGTTACGCCGTCGATAAGACCTGCGTGGATAAGTGCGGCAATCAGAGTTGTGACACCCTCGTGAAGGTTGGGACCGCTGCCTATAACAGCCGCAACCTTACCGCCGCGCTTTTTGACTTCAATAACTTTTTTAATTGCTGTATTTAAAAATTCTTTTGTTTCATCGGGAAGTGCCTGATAAAGCTGTTCAACCAGAGCCGGTGATGCCATAATTATTTCTCCTGTCTAGATTTAATTATATAAAACATTTTTATATGAGTTTTTTGCCGAAGCAAGCGTCATCGTGGTCGAGAAACAGAAGCTCAAAGCCGTATTTCTTATAGAAATTGACAGCCTTTTCATTTCTCGGTCCGCAGGTAAGACAGACGCCGTGAATTCCTTTTTTTGCCAGATGGTCACATAAAGCTTCAACCATTTTGCCGCCCATACCCATTCTCTGATATTCGGGAAGAATATCGATATGAAGGTGAGCAGGATACTCGTTCTTGAACTTTTCCTGACAATTGTACGCCGTGGAAGCCCACTCATATCTGTCCTCACCAAAAGTGTTTGAACGGGGAAGATAGTCCCTGTCGTAAATCTCTTTGAATCTGTCGAAATTTTCAGCGCAGATTATGTATCCGACTGCCCTGCCGTTATCATCAAGAACAAAGCAATTTTCAGGCTCGTGTTCAATATAATAATTGCAGAAAGTGTTATGATAAAACTGCCCCGTCAAAAAATCCGGCACTTCTTCGGGACCCTCGCTGTTGTGATTTACAAACTGCACATCAGCGCGGTCTTTTTCTTCATATTTCCTGATGAATACCATTACAACTCACCACCCTCAATCCGGTATAAATTTACATTATCATAAAAAATTAAAAAAGGCAAGAAAATAATGCTTGAAATTTTGAAAATTTTGTGTATAGTAAAGATATATAGTTTTTTGGGGAGATTGATATGAAATTTAAGGAAAGTTTCACAAAAACAGCAGTAAAAACCCTGATGGATGTCATTCTTTCAACCATTCCGAAAAAATGCTTTACAACTCAGGAAAATTCAAATAAATTCATGCTCACAGGTGACGAGAAATTTTCATCAGTTCCCGGAGAAAAATGGAGTTGCGGATTCGGGAAAGCGACATATACACCTTCCGATTACGAGAGTAAAACATACTATATCGCAGGCTATGATTCAAATAACCCCGTAAAGGGAGTGCTTGATGATCTGTATGCAAGAGCTGTTTATCTTGATGACAACAGA
>JAZSCL010000178.1:0-5231 GCA_045602905.1 Acutalibacteraceae bacterium | reverse complement strand
CAAATGAGCTTGAACTTGATTTTTTTGCCTTCTTTTTCGGCAACCTGTTTTGCGTGGTTGAGGTTTTCGAATTCTGTACCTTTTTCGAACATTGTTTCCTTGGTTTTAACTTTCTTTGACATAATCTTTTTCTCCTTTAATTAGTTATTTTTGCAAGGATTTAATCTCTTTCCTTGCCCTTTCACCCATTAGACGAGGGAGTTTTGATTTCGGTTCATTATTTTTGAAATTTTTTGAAAAATTTTAAAAAACTTTTTTCGGGCAAAAAACACGCCCCAACCAAGCGGTTGAGGCGTATTTTTAAAGATTATATCAATACCAAAGGAAACCGAGAAGGAGAATTCTGATAATCCACTGCCACCATACATATGAAACGGTAACATCGAATGAAGCTGATACGCCTTCATACTCAACGGTAACGGTCTGTGTGCCTGCTTTTGAGTTATCAAAACCCGTAACCTTCATTTTTGAGGTGTCGGTTATGGTTTCTGTTGTGCCGTCGGAATATGTAACGGTGAGTGCAAGACCCAAAAGGTCAAGACTGTCCATTCTATAGATGTAAGATGTTTTTGCGGGGAGGGATGCGATTGAAATTGAGGAAACGGTTTTTTCTGCAGGAATATCGGGAACATCGGGTTCATTATTTGCTACGCAAACGGCAAAGTAACTGAAATGGGTAACATCAAAAATCAGATAGCCATCTTTTTCTTTCAGACTGTCTCCTATAATCGGTTCAAAAATCCCGTTATTGGCACTGCTTCTGTGGAGAATAAAAAATCTAATCTTTTCATTTTCGTCTGTTTCTATTTTGGGAGCTTTGATTTTAATTGTAACCTTTTTGCCATTTTGAGGCTGAACAACATTTCCGTCAGAATCAACGAGACGGATGTTATATATTTCCTCTATTCCTCCTTTACCTGAAATTGCAATCTGGAACTCGGTTTTAATATCGCTGTCTTCTGTTCCCTTGCTGACGCTGAGGCTTACCGGTGAATCATAGCAGCCTTCTTCGGGCAAGCATTCTACTCCTGTTACGTTATCAACAATCCATTCGGGTTCAACAACTTCAGGTTCTTTATCTGTTTCGCCATCATGACCGTTGCACACTCTGAATTCCAGTTCAACATAACCGGCATAATCTTTTGCACCGCAATTATCGCTATTAGAGCAAATATAAACAGAATCATTACACGGATGACTCTGTGATACCGAAATCTCTGCATCTGATGATATATGAATATATTCTAACGAGTTGCATTCTATAAAGGATGAGCTGTCTATAAACTCTATTCCGGAACCTATTTCAACTTTTTTAAGATTTTTGCAAGAGCTAAATGCACCGTAGTGGATAAAAATAACACTGTCAGGTATTATTATTTTTGTTAATCCTGAACACTTATAAAATGACCATTTTCCGATTTCTGTAATACTTTCATGGAATGTAATATTTTTAATACAATCGCATCCGTTAAATTGATTGTTTTTTATTGAAGTCAGACCTTCAGGTATAACCAAATCTGTAAGTAGTTCTCCATTGATGTATAAATTTTCGGCAAGAAGCATGGGGTTTGAATATGATGAAAGGATAACATCCCCTTCAAAAGTTATATCGCACCAATCTGCAAGCGTGCCTGTATAATAAACATTTTCGAAAACCTCGTCAGCGCTGATTTGGCACCTAAAAGCATCCACTCCAACCGTCTTAACGCCTTTGCCCAATGTCAGGTTTTCAAGAGACGAACATCCCGAAAAAGCATCGTTTCCGATTGAGGTTACGCTATCCGGAATAGTTACCGAAACTAAATTGGTACTGTCCGAAAAAGCAGCTCTGCCAATGCTTGACACACTGTCGGGAACTATGAACTCACTGTTCAGGCTGCTTGCAGGATATAAAATAATAGCGGTTTTATCTTTGTTATAAAGCACGCCGTAGTTGTCGCTTGAACAGTATTGGTTTCCTGCATCAACAGTTATATATTCAACTCCTGAGCAGCCGCCAAAAGCATCGCTGGCAACACTGGCATCTTTGCATATTTTGATATTTTTAATTCCATCACAATTTGAAAACGCAAAACTACCTATATTTAAAAGGTTTTCAGGGATTGATTCGAGCCATTCACAATTTGTGAACGAATACTGACCTACACTTGTAATACTGTCAGGAATTGTTGAGGCCTGAATATTTCTGCAATCAATGAAAGCAGAATCCCCGACTGTTGTTACGCCGTAAGGTATGGTTATATTTTTCAGATTTTCACAATTCGAAAACGCACGGTCGCCTATTGAAAGAAGCGTTCCGTTATCAGGAAGTGATAACGTTTCAAGATTTTTGCAATCTTCGAAGGCAGATGTACCTATGCTTGTTATGTTTCCTTTAATTGTTACGCTGTTGAGATTTTCACATCTTTCGAACAAGCGGTTGTCTATGATCGTTACGCCTGCAGGAATAGTAACAGTCGACAAAGCTCTGCATACACTGAATGCATCATCGCCTATTTCTGTAACGCTGTCAGGGATTGTTATATTTTCCAAAGCATAACATTGGTTAAATGCATATGAACCAATTCGCTTCAGACTGTTCGGAAGGGTTATTTTTTCAAGCTTATTACACCCTGAAAAGGCTGAATCACCTATTTCGGTCAAAGTAACACCCGAAATTGTTACATTAGTCAAATTATAATAACCTCTGAATGCTTCTTTTCCTATAGAAGTTATTCCGTTTGAAATATTAATGCTCTTTACTGAATACATGTAATCACGCCAAGGCAAATCAGAATTGGTATCTGTTATGGCTCCGGTACCGCTGATGGTTAATTCGCCTGTACCATCATTGAAAGACCAATTAATAGTGTCGTTATAAGCACCGTTATAAGTTAATGCTTCAGCTTTAAGAACACCGAATCCTATTGTTGTTGCACTAAACACCATTGCCATAGCAAAAACAGTCAATATAAATCTCTTAAGTTTCATAGTAAATCTCCTTTTTAGTTTTATCCTTTAATACCCACAACATAAAAATTGTAGGTTTCTCCGGATTCTGCCGAAGAGGTAAAATCGCCGGATTGAACCGTCGCTTCAATAAATCCGAGCTCAGGGTCTGCTTCGAGCTTGTCGCGAATAAATTGTGCATCAATAACAGTTCCGGGAGATACCGAAAAAGGTTCGTAAGCGTGATCGCCTTCCAGACCGGCAATATTATATGTAATGTTTACGATCGGATCTGCCAGGGTTGTTGCTTCGGTGGTTTGTGCTTCTTCTTCGGCAGTGGTTGCTTCGGTTGTTTTGACCGCCTTCGTTGTTGTAACAGTTTCCGTTGTGGTTGTTGTGCGTCTCGGGCGGGTTGTGGTTTCTTCGGCAGTTGTTGTTACCGTTTCAGTTGCGGTGGTTGTTGCCGAAGTATACAGCGAATAATCTCTTCGTGTTGTTGTTCTTCCGGTGGTGCTGACCTTTGTTGTGGTCTGAGATTCTGTTGTTAAAGTTGCAGTCTGAGTTGCGGTCTGTTTGTTGGTTGTTGACTGCTCAGCAGAGGTTGATGCAGCTTTCTCCGTTGTGCTGTCGACGGTGTTCTGAAGCTTTGTTGTTGAATCTTTCAACTTTGAACTGCTTGCGCTTGTTGATTCTTCGCTTGTCTGCTCTGTTGTTTCAGAAAATTCAACCGTACCCATCGCCTCAATTGCAAGCGTTGTTTCAAAGCTCGGTGCGGTGGTGTATTCCTCTGTATAAGCTGTTGTTGAGATGTAATCTTTTTTATCGTCATCATTAACAACGGTAACTACACCCGCTGTTCCTCCTGCAACTACCGCCGCTACGGAAACGCCCGCAATAACCTTCTGTGCAACGGTCAATGCCGCTATTTTCGCAACAATACCTGTTGCCGTTGCACCTGTACCGGCTGCCGCCGCAGTTGTTGCCGCCGTAGTACCTGCAACTGCAACACCTGCCGCTGTACTCGCTTTTGCAACCGTAATTCCTGCAAGCACCTTTGCCGATGCACCTGAGCCGACAAATGTTTTTGAAACTGCATCCGACATTCTGCGAAGTGCCCAGATAACAATTCCGATGGGTGCAATGCTGTAAGCAGAGGTGATTCCTCTCTTTGCAAACTTATCCTTCAAATCCTTGCGGGCAGAAAACAGCCTTGTTTTAACCGTACCTTCGGGGATTTCAAGCGTTTCTGCAATTTCACCTACGCTCAATTCTTCAAAATACATCATCAGAACGCAGGCACGCTTCTCTTCACTCAATTCATCAAGCACTTCCATAACCGCTTTCTGCAATTCGGTCTGGTCAAGATTTCCTTCGGGGCTGAAATTTGTGTCCTCATCGGGCAAAAGCTCCGTTGCATCCGTTTCTTCCTCGTCACTGTTAAAAAGCATCGGTTTCTTCTTTTTGAGAAAATCCTTGCTCTTGTTGGCAACAATCTGATTCAGCCAGCTTGAAAAGCTTTCGGGTTTATCAAGTTCATTGATTTTTGAAAGTGCTTTTATGTAGCTTTCTTGCAGAATGTCTTCCGCATCCTGACTGTTTTTTGTGAATTCGAGCGCAACAAAATATGCTCTGTCACTCGTCAGCTTATAGAGTTCGTCAAAAGCGGAATTGTCACCGCTTTGTATTTTGCCGACAAGCTCGGCTATCCTTTGTTTATCGACTTCCATATTTCCTCCTTTGCGGGATTGGCAGCGTTAAGATATTCAATGCCTCTGCGTATTCCTTTTTTCAAGTAATTACAAGGCTTGTCAAATTTCTCCGCATAAATCATAACAGGTTCGTCATCAAGCGTTATAAGTTCGGTGATTACGGTTTTCTTTTCTTCGCAAACCGATATATCCAGAGAGTGAAGACCGTCGAGACTCACTCTTCTTTTAACTGAACCGACATTCATTTTCCTCCTCCTTTCACCCATTAGACGAGCGGAATTTGAAAACGGTTCATTTATTTTTAAAAATTTTTCGAATGTGTCACAAACATAGTATATCACCAAAATACACATATTTCAATAAATCTTTATATATAGGAACAGTCCCCAAAGAACGGCGCACAGGACCGTTTCGGAGGGAGTTTTTGCGTATTTTTCAAAGAAATAAATTAAATGAAATATATTGTTTGTGGGGTTGATTAATGCTATACTGATAGAAAGTAAAGAAGCTTTCGCAAGCGACTCGTTTTCGTATAGCGAGGCTGCTGCAACAAGAAAAACCAAAAAGGAGAATACTTATGAAGCATTTACTTCT
>JAZSCL010000177.1:0-9820 GCA_045602905.1 Acutalibacteraceae bacterium | reverse complement strand
GGTTTTCCACCGCTTTGTGCTCGGTACATACGATGTTATGGACCGTTTGACAAAGGAATTCCCCGATATGCTTATCGAAAACTGCTCAGGCGGCGGCGGACGCTTTGGTCCCGGTACACTTTCCTTCTCACCCCAGATATGGACAAGTGACAATACCGACCCCATTGAACGCCTTACAATTCAGTTCGGTACTTCAATGTGTTACCCTGCATCAACCATGGGTGCTCATGTTTCCGCTTGCAGAAGAACGGGATATGATACCAAGGGCAATGTTGCTCTCTGGGGTACATTCGGCTATGAGCTTGACCCCAATAAATTCACCGATGCCGATAAGCGCATTGTCAAGCGTCAGGTCAAGGATTATCATAAGTATTATGATGTTATTCATTACGGCGACCTTTACAGACTTATCAGTCCCTTTGAGAACAAATACCGTGCCGCATGGGAATTTGTTTCCGAGGATAAGAACGAAGCGCTGCTCACTCTTGTAACAATCACAAGACCCGAGGATTCCGCAATCTTTATTAAACTCAAGGGTCTTGATCCCGATAAATACTACATTGACGAAGAAACCGATGAAGTTTATTCGGGCGCACTTCTCATGAATGCAGGTCTCTGCTTCCCCAATGCAGATATATCCGACGGAGCAAGCTTTATCAGATATTTCAAGGCAATTGAACAGTAATCAAAAACGGGAGTACCGATTTGGTACTCCCGTAAATTTTTATTGAATTTTTTCTGCGTAAGCAAGAGCTTCATCGATGTTTGCAAGGAAATGTTCTTCGCCGATTTTATCAATGAATCCTGCCTTTTTCATAACCGAAAGAGGCTGCTCGTTTGTGTGTGAAAGAAGAAGTATTCTGTCCGAATGCTTGCAGATTGAATAGATTTCATTGAGTGAACGCATTGCTGTTGCATCAAGTGCAGGAACGTTTCTCATTCTGAGAATAATAACTTTTATGTCCTCGCCCATGGGAATCTTGCTGAATTTTTCTGCTGATGCAAAGAACATAGGACCTTCAAATTCAACAACCTCGGTGTGTGCAGGAATTTCCTTGAGGCGTTCGCTGTCATTTTCATGCGGCTTTTCGCTCCATGTTCTGATGTGCGCAACGTCTGCCATACGTTTCATGAACAGAACAACGGCGATTATCATGCCAACCTCAATAGCAACAACAAGGTCAAAAACAACCGTAAGAACAAAGGTTACAACAAGCACAAGGATGTCGCTTTTGGGTGCGGTTTTGCAGATTTTTACAAACTGACGCCATTCGCACATATTATAAGCAACCATAAAGAGAATTGCAGCGATTATGGGCATGGGAATCCATGCGGCATAGGGCATGAGAACAACGAGAATGAGCAGAAGAACAAGTGCATGAACAATGCCTGCAACGGGAGTTCTGCCGCCGTTCTTAACATTTGCGGCTGTTCTTGCGATTGCACCCGTTGCGGGAATTCCGCCGAAAAGACCTGAGCAAATATTGCCCACACCCTGAGCAATAAGCTCTGTGTTTGAATTGTGGCGGTCATTAATCATTCCGTCGGAAACAACGCATGAAAGCAGAGATTCAATGCCTGCAAGAATTGCAATTGTGAATGCACTGGGAACAAGCTGTTTGATTGTTTCAAAGCTGAATTCGGGCATTGAGAAAGAGGGGAGGTCTCTTGAAATTGTGTAAAGGTCGCCGACGGTGTTGACATCCATTTTGAAAACCTTGACTATAACAACGCCAACAATAACTGCAATAAGAGAACCCGGGATTTTTTTGCTGATTTTGGGCCATACAATAAGAATTGCCATGCCGATTGCACCTACAAGGAGTGCCTGAGGATTAAAGGTTGCTATTGATTTTGCAATTGCTTCAACCTTCTCTGCGGTTTCAACCGTAGGCATACCTTCAGGGAAGGTGAGTCCGAGAAAATCTTTTATCTGACCGATAACTATTGTCAGAGCGATACCCGATGTGAAGCCGGTTGTGATTGTGTGGGGAATATATTTGATGAGTGAGCCGAATTTGAGCAGACCCATTATTATCAGAATAAGACCTGCCATTATGGTTGCGATAACAAGACCGCTCGTACCAAATTGGGCAACAATGCCTGCAACAATTGTTGCAAATGCGGCGGTGGGACCCGAGATATTAACATTGCTGCCGCCAAGAAAGGCGATAACAAAGCCTGCGATTATTGCGGTGTAAAGACCCTTTTCGGGAGAAACACCCGATGCAATTGCAAGTGCTATTGAAAGAGGGAGGGCGATGATTGCAACGATTACGCCGGCGATGAGGTCGTTGACAACCTGTTTTTTACTGTAGCTTTTAAGTGATGTGAAAAGCTTCGGCTGAAAAAGTTTCATAACAATTCTCCATATTCTTTATTTTTACCGAGAATCATTATACTCCTTTTTTCTCCGTTTTCAAGAAAAAAACAACAGCTTTTTCATTTTCGGAAATTCGCACCATAACAAGGATTTTAAACGGGAATTTGTGGATAAATTGAACATTATAAAACAAAAAGCACACCGAAAAAATCGATGTGCTTTAAATGATTTTTGTTATGCGGGATCTTTAAGCTCTCTTTCGAGCCAGATGCAGCCGATATCCATTGCGTTGTAAAGACCTCTGCGTTCCGCTTTCTTAACTATTTTATCCTTCATGCGAACATCGGGGTCTGTGTTGACGAGCTGAACAACAACTCTGTCAGCAACCTCAACGCCCTTGACTTCACGAGTGCTTGTTATCTGCATTATAACAACATAAGGGTCAGTCATAAAACCGTAATAGATAGTTTTGCCGCTTCTGACAAGAGGCTTGCCCTTATACATAAGGAACTTTTTCTTTGCCATACCGTTACTCCTCCAAGTTTATTTGATTCCGAGATAGCACTTTACCATTGCTTGAAGAAGTTCATCTCTGTCGAGCCTTCTGACAAGACTGCGTGCGTTGTTGTGGGTTGTGATATAGGTCGGGTCCTCGGAGAGGATATAGCCTACAATCTGGCTGATTGAATTGTATCCCTTTTCGTTAAGAGCTTCGTAAACGGCGAGAAGATTTTTCTTCATCTCCACCTCGTTTTCGTCCTTAATTGAAAATTTGATTGTTTTATCAGTCATTTCGGTCACCTCCGTACCATGTTATTATATAACACCTTTAAAAATAAAACAAGGTTTTTTTGAAAATTATAACTATTTCTTAATAATTATGCTCTGAGAGTAACGCCGATTTTGCCGAGATTTGCGATAACAGCATCAATCCAGCCCTGAACCTCTTCCATTTCCAGAGTTCTGTCCATTGCGGAGAATACAAGGCGCACTGCGAGGCTCTTCATGCCGTCTTTTTCATAGGTGTCAACAACCTTTGCGCTTTCAAGCTCTGTAAGGTTAAGAGATTCCCAGCAAGCTGCAAGGTCTGAATATTTTGTTTCTGCACCGAGAACAAGTGAAAGGTCATACCAGGTTGACTGCTGTGTGCTGGGTTCACGGAAGCTGATTGAGTTTGCATCAAGTGAACTGAAAATGTCCATATCGATTTCGAAGCATACTGCGGCGGCAGTTTTATCAAGCTTTGCACGGTTTGCGGGATGCATTGCGCAAAGAGTACCAACCTTTACGCCGTCAATAAGGATTGAGGCTGTGTTCTTGGGATGCTGCCATGCGTGTTCGGGAGCAATCTTGTTGTAGCCTGCCTTCTTCTGCTTTATCTGACCGATGATGCAGTTGATGATTTCAACAGCCTTGAGATATGCAGCCTTTTCGTTGCCGCTCTTATCGTAGATTACCGCACCAAGATGCTTTCTTTCGTTGCAAAGACCGTTTTCGTCTGTTCCGTCAACAACTCTGCCGATTTCGAAGATTGAATATTTGTCGGCAAAATCCTTGTTTTCCTGAGCCATAACAAGAAGAGTGGGGAGCATTGAATTGCGAAGAACGCCGTTTTCTGAGTTTTCGATATTGAGAACTTTTACATTATCCTCAACCTCAATGCCGAGCTTCTTGAACTTTCTGCCGTCACACCATACATATGAATGAACTTCATGGAAACCGTATTTTTTAACAAGAATATCCTTGATTTCATTGTCTTCCATTCTTGCGTAGTCAACTGCAACGGGCTTGAGGGGACTGTTTGTTGTTGTGATTTCGAAGTTATCGTAGCCGTAAATTCTTGTGATTTCCTCGATGATGTCAGCCTTGATTGTAACATCCTTTGTTGCACGCCATGAGGGAACTTTTACTGTGTATTCGCCGTCTGCGTTTTCAACGGCAAAACCGAGAGCGGTAAGAGTTTTTTCAATCTGCTCGTCGCTGATATCAATGCCTGTATATTTGTCAACATACTTCTTATCGAATGAAAGAGTGATTTCGGGATACTTTCTTACATATTCATCAGTAACCTTTGAAGCAACTTTTGCACCGCTGTCGATATCCTGAACAAGCTTGACGAATCTGCCGACTGCGAGCATAGTAAGCTCAGGATCAAGCATTTTTTCGTATCTTGCACTTGCGTCTGTTCTGTGGCCGAGTCTTGAAGATGATTTTCTGATGCTTACGCCGTCAAAGTTAGCGGATTCAAGAACAACAGAACCTGTATCCTCAACGATTTCGGATTCAAGACCGCCCATGATGCCTGCGATACCGACGGGTGTTTCGCCGTTGCAGATCATGAGAGTATCTTCGTCGATATCTCTTTCAACGCCGTCAAGAGTTGTGAACTTGATTTTTTCAGCAGGAGTTGTAACAACAATCTTGTCGATTGCGTTGCCTGCGAATGCGTGAGTGGGCTGACCGATTTCAAGCATAATGTAGTTTGTTACGTCAGCAAGAAGGTTGATGCCTCTCATTCCGCAGTAGTAAAGACGGATTCTCATGTCAAGAGGACTCTTGTTCTTTGTGATGTTATCCATCTTGATGCATGAATATCTGTAAACAAGGTCTTTTCTGCCGATTTCAACTTCAACCTTTTCGTTGCCGTCATAGGAGAGATCGCCCATTTCAAGAGGTTTAAGCTCTCTGCCTGAAAGAGCTGCAAGCTCTCTTGCGATACCGTAGTGCCCCCAGAGGTCGGGACGGTTTGTGAGTGATTTATTGTCAACTTCGAAAATAATATCGTCAATGGGGAAGATATCCTTGATGTTTGTGCCGTTTTTGAGTGAGGGGTCAAGCTCCATGATGCCTGCATGGTCATCGCTTAAGCCGAGTTCTTTTTCTGAACAGCACATGCCCTCGGATTCAAAGCCTGCAACGGTTGCAACCTTGATTTCGCCGCCGCATACTCTGCCGCCTGCAAGAGCAAGCGCAACCTTCTGACCGACTGCAACGTTGGGCGCACCGCAAACGATGTTGCAGACCTTTTCGCCTGCATCAACTTTAAGAAGATGGAGCTTCTTTGAGTTGGGATGGTTTTCAACGGAAAGGATTTCGCCGACAACAACATTCTGAACATCGGAACCCTTTTCGATTATATCTTCAACCTCTGCGGTTGCGAGCGTGAAGCTTTCGATAAGCTTTTTAATGTCAACACCTTCAAGGTCAACATAGTCTTTAATCCAGTTAATTGAAACAAACATTATTCTTATGCCTCCTTGCTTTCTTCGGGTCTTGTGAATGATTCTTCTGTGAACTGTGAAAGTGACTTAAGGTTACCGCTGTTGAACACACGGATATCCTTAACGCCGTAGGTCATCATGGCAAGTCTTGTCATGCCCAGACCGAAAGCAAAGCCGGTATATTTTTCGGGGTCAATGCCTGCAGCGGTGAGAACATTGGGATGAATCATGCCGCAGGGGCAGAGTTCAAGCCAGCCTGAATCCTTACATGAGGGGCAGCCTTTGCCCTTGCAGATTGTGCACTGAATATCAAGCTCAAAGCCGGGTTCAACGAAGGGGAAGAAACCGGGACGGAGTCTTACGGTGATATCCTTCTGGAAAACCTCGGAAAGCATGGTTTTCATGAAATAAATAAGGTTGGAAATTGAAATATCCTTGTCAACCATCATGCCTTCCATCTGGAAGAATGTGTTTTCATGGCAAGCATCGATTTTTTCGTTTCTGAAGCAGCGACCGGGGAAAATGGCTCTGATGGGGTTGCCGTTTTCAAGGTTGGCAGCATACTTGCGGAGAATTGTATTCTGAGCCGCAGAGGTATGAGTTTTAAGAAGCTGACCCGAGCTGAGATAATAGGTGTCCTGCATATCTCTTGCGGGGTGATGCTTGGGAATGTTGAGAGCCTCAAAGCAGTTGTAGTCATCGGTGATTTCGGAATAATCCTCAACCGAGAATCCCATACTCAGGAAGATGCTTTCAACCTGACGGCGGACAAGAGTGATGGGGTGGTATGAGCCGAGGTCTGCATCAGTGGGCATGGATTCATCGTAGCTTTCTGCGCTGTCGATGAGTTTCTGCTCTTCAAGAGCCTTAAGCTCTTCAAGCTTTGCAGCGATTGCGGCTTCGATAAACTGCTTTGTTTCGTTTATCTTCTGACCTGCATCCTTTTTCTGATCATTGGGAACATTGCGGAGCTCCTGCATAAGAGCAGCAACCGAGCCCTTTTTGCCGAGAAACTCGATACGGAGTTGTTCAACATCGGCAACAGCCTGAGCTTTTGCAGCTTTTTCTTCAAAAAGATTTTTGAGTTCTGCTGACTTCTGAATCATTTTATATCAATCCTTTCATAATTTACAAAATAAAAATCCCTCACCATCAGACGATGACGAGGGACGAATAAAATCCGCGGTACCACCCTGCATTCATGGAAATCCATGCGCTTGGAGCCGTTAACGGTGGCTTGCCGTCAAAACCTACTGTTGTTTCAGTTTCGCCGCTAACGGGTGAACTTCGGCAAATCCTCTGCACAGTCCGCTTACAGCCGCCGACGGACATTCTCTGAGTGGATTGGAATTGCTTACTCTCCCGATCTCTGCGTTTACATATCTTTGGTAGTATATCACATTGTTTTTATTTTTTCAAGAGTTATTTTTAATGTATATCAAATATTCCTTTTCCGACAACAAAGGAGAAGTGAAGGCAACCTCCGTCATTTCGCAAAGAGGGCTGTCAAAAGGATTTTGACGCAAGAGAGAAGGATTATCAAGAATTTCTTCGTTGACCCAAATCACTCTTCCGCTGACAGGTGAAATGATATCAAAAAACTCGCACGAGATGATTTCACCGATGCTTTCGCCGCTGTGAACAATGTCGTCTTCATCGCAAAGAAAAAGCTCAAAGCTTTCGCAGATTCTGTTTGCGGCAAAGTCGGTTATGCCGATTAAAACACCCGTTTCCTTCTTTTTAATCCAGCAATGCTCTTTTGAAAATCTCATTTTATCATCTCGTTGAATTCTTCTTCATTGATTATTGTTACTCCGAGGGATTGTGCCTTGACGAGCTTGCTGCCGGCATCTTCGCCTGCAAGTACATAGCTTGTTTTCTTTGAAACTGATGAAGCTGTTTTACCGCCGAATTTTTCAATGATTTCGCTTGCTTCGTTGCGGGAATAAGTGGGCAGAGTGCCCGTTAATACAAAGGTCTTACCCTCAAATCGGTTATCGATTTTTTCTTTGAGCGAATTCATGTTTACACCGTAAGATGCAAATGCTTCAATCTCATTTTCGGACTGTTCCAGCGCAAAGAAATCAAGAACACTCTGTGCCATGATATCGCCGAAACCTTCGATGGATTTAAGTGATGATAAATCGGCATTCATAAGGCTTTCCATCGAGCCGAAATGTTCAGCAAGAATTTTGCCTGCTTTCTGACCCACATGGCGGATTCCCAGTGCAAAAATAAACTTTGCAAGGTCATTTTTCTTGGAATTTTCAATTGCATCAACAAGATTCTGTGATGATTTATCCTTGAAACCTTCAAGAGCCATGAAATCTTCTTTTTTTAGGGTGTATATATCGCTTGCTTTGGTAAGCATTCCGTTTGATACAAGCTTTTCGAGTATGGCATCGCCCATGCCTTCAATATCCATTGCATCCCTTGAGCAGAAATGGATAAGATTTCTCAGAAGCTGCGCAGGACATTCGGGATTGACGCATCTTACCGCCGCTTCGTCTGCTTCACGGATAACGGTTGCGCCGCATGACGGACAAACAGAGGGAAGCCTGAATTTTTCGCTGTTTTCGGCATGGGAAACAACTCTTATTACCTCGGGGATGATATCGCCTGCTTTGCGGATAACTACTCTGTCACCAAGACGGATATCCTTTTCATCAATGAAATCCTGATTGTGGAGAGTTGCTCGCGAAACCGTTGAACCCGCAACGAGAACAGGCTCAAAAACAGCAGTGGGAGTCAGAACACCCGTTCTTCCGACGGCAACTTCAATGTCAACAACCGTCGTTTCTTTTTCTTCGGGAGGATATTTGAATGCAAGCGCCCATCTGGGGAATTTGGCGGTGCTTCCGATTTCAGCACGCTGTGCAAATGAATCCGTTTTGATTACCGCACCGTCAATATCGAAAGGCAGAGACGAACGTATTTCGCCGATTCTTTCAAGTTCACTCAGAACATCGGAAACATTATCAAATTTATTATAGAAAGGTATTGTTTTAAAACCAAGGGTTTTGAGAAAATCAATGGACTGTTTGTGACCCGTGATTTCGTTGCCCTCATATCTCTGGATATTGAAAACAAAAATATCAAGGTTTCTTGAAGCCGTAATCTTCGGATTTTTCTGGCGGAGCGAACCTGCGGCGGCATTACGGGGATTTTTAAAAGTTTTTTCGCCGTTCTGTTCCTGCTCATCAACAAGGTCCGCAAAAACCTTTTTGGGCATATAAACCTCGCCTCTGACTTCAATGGTAACATCTTTTTTCAGTCGGAGGGGAATGGAATTTACCGTTCGCAGATTTGCGGTAACATCCTCGCCGATATTGCCGTCACCTCTGGTTGAACCTCTTACGAAAACACCGTTTTCATATTCAAGAGCAACGGAAAGACCGTCGATTTTCGGCTCAACAACATATTCCGCATTTGCAAAAATCTCCTTAACCCTTTTGCTGAATGCTTCAACCTCGTCAAATCCGAAAGCATCCTGAAGACTTTCAAGGGGAACAGTGTGAACAACGGGTTCAAACATTCCTTCGGCGCTTCCTCCTACACGCTGAGTAGGGGAGTCGGGAGTGATAAGCTCGGGAAACTCTTTTTCAATCTCTGCAAGCTCACGCTGAAGCATATCGTATTCATAGTCGCCGATTTCGGGATTATCCTCAACATAATATTTGTGGCTGTGATAATTAAGCAGGTCACGGAGCTCTGCGGCTTTTGCCTGCGCAACATCAAATTTCATAAGAAACTTCCTTTATAATTAATATTACTATTATAACAATTTCGGTCTGCAAAATCAACCTGAAAATATTTTGTTTTTTCTGTTGACAAATCCGTTCTAATGCGTTAGAATGGTGTTGTACTAATGCATTAGAATAAAACGAAAAGGGGATAAAATATGGCTACACCGAAAATTTTTGAAAGCGAATACAGATTTTGTCTGATTCTCTGGGAGAACGAGCCGATTTCGAGTCGTGAACTTTCCGAATTATGCAAGGAAAAACTCGGATGGTCAAAAACAACAACCTATACGGTTATCAAGCGGCTTTCCGAGAGGGGCGTTGTGAAAAACGAAAACACAATTGTTACCTCCATTGTTTCAAAAGATGAAGCTGAGGTTTCGGAAATTGATGAGCTTATGGAAAAAAAGTTTGAAGGCTCGCTTCCTGCTTTCATTGCGGCTTTTGCACGCAGACAGAAGCTTTCCGACGAGGATATTGCCGAAATACGGCAGATAATCGAAGGGGGCAAGTGATATGGCAAATGTTTTTGT
>JAZSCL010000176.1:0-24881 GCA_045602905.1 Acutalibacteraceae bacterium | reverse complement strand
CGACTTAAGCGGCGGCAACATTCAGCGAATCAACGCCGTGATGCATCGGTATTTTTACGGTGTAATCGCAGTCGGCTATGGTTCCGTCGGAAAGACCGTCCCCCTCCGTTCCCATAACGATGGCGAGCTTCTTTTCGGCTGCGAGCCTTGAGTCATCAATGGAAAGGGAATCGTCTTTAAGTGCCATAGCTACGGTTTTAAACCCGAGTTGCTTTATTTCATTAAGACTGTCGTCAGCAGAAAATGTCCATTCAATCTGAAATACGGTACCCATACTGACTCTTGCTGCGCGTCTGTATAAAGGGTCGGAGCATCCGGGTGTAAGGATTACCGCATCCATTCCGAGTGCGGCAGCTGAGCGAATTACAGCACCCACATTAGTCGGGTTCATAACTTTATCCAATATAACTATTCGTCTTTTGTTTTTACATATATCTCTTACATCGGGCAAAGGCTTTCGCTTCATGGCACACAGCATGCCTCTTGTAAGCTTGAAGCCCGTAAGCTGAGTCAGAACATCAAATTCCGCACAAAAAACAGGAACATCTTTAATTCTTTCAAGAATATGTTTGCCTTCGCCCTTAATATGCCTTTTTTCCATAAGACACGAGACAGGTTCGTATCCTGCATCGAGAGCCCTTTCAATAACTTTAGGACTTTCTGCTATAAATAAACCTTTTTCAGGAAACTCTCTGTTTAACAGTTGAACTTCGCTTAACCGTGCATATACATCCAGCTCCGGCGCAAGAAAATCAGATATTTCTATAATGTTACTCATGATATACTCCGTTATGTGATATATTTAACCGTATATTTGCAGACTGCATTTCCGGCTAACCGAATCAATCGGTTTTATTATAATTCCGCACGTTCATTTTTGCAACACTTGAATTGATAATGATAATAGTATATAATTTCTTAATAAAAGTAAAAATCCTTAAATAATTGCAAAATTCAAATCGAAATCAGGTGAAAATAATGAAAATTGCTCTTTTCGGTGAAAATCAGACACAGTTTTCAAAAGTTTATACTGCCGAGGTATTAAAAAAGCTCGGAGAATACGGTGAGCTTTCTCCGAGAATAAACAAAAAGAATATTGAACAGCACAGAGATTTTCTCAAAGACTGTCAAATTGCATTTTCCACCTGGGGTATGCCGCAATTCACCAAAGAAGAAATAACGGAATATATGCCTGACCTCAAGGCGGTGTTTTATTCCGCAGGTACGGTGCAGTATTTTGCACGCCCGTTTCTTGAAAACGGAATAAAGGTTTACTCCGCTTTTGCGGCTAATGCCGTTCCCGTTGCAGAATACACCTTTGCGCAGATTACTCTTGCGGCCAAGGGCTTTTTTCAGTCGGCTAAAAATTATCGCATTCTCCCCTTGCGCTCATTTACTTTTGCGAATTCAGCAACAGGAAATTTCGGCTGCAAGGTCGGTCTTGTAGGTCTTGGCGCAATCGGTAAAATGGTTGCAGAAAGACTGAAAGCACTTGATGTTGAGGTTTACGCCTGTGACCCGTTTGTTTCAATGGAAACAGCAGATAAACTCGGAGTTACTCTTGTTGATATGGAAACAATTTTCAGCGAGTGCGATATTATCAGTAATCATCTTGCAAACAAGCCCGAGCTTGAAAACATTTTCAATTATAAGCTATTCAAAAGAATGAAAAAGCATTCAACCTTTATTAATACGGGCAGAGGTGCTCAGGTTGCAGAATACTCTCTGGCATTATCGCTCCTTCTTCATCCGTCAAGAACCTTTGTTGCCGATGTTCTTAAAAGAGAAACTTTTCCGTATATAAATCCGCTTTTCTGGGTGCCGAATGCAATTCTCACGCCACACATTGCAGGCAGCACGGGTAACGAACCTCAGCGAATGGCTTATTATATGATGGAAGAAATGGAGAGCTTCATTTCGGGCACACCCACACGCTACGAAATAACACCCGAAGCTCTTGAAAGGATGGCATAAGCATAAAATCTTATAATGACGATTCCCCTGTTGTAGGTCTATCCTACAACAGAGGAATTTTTCTTTTAATACTTGTTTTTCGGATTATAATCCAAACCGAGGCGAAACATTTGATTATTTAACAGAAACGGTATTTCCCCTGTCTTCAATTTCAACAAAGCAAGGTTTTTCAAAGCCCGACTGATTCGGAGAATGGAATGTAAGATACAGCTTATCCTTGCCTTTAAAAATCATTCCGTGTCCGCCGTCATTATCTATAAGAGGTTCAAGGTGTGTGAAGTCTGTGCCGATTTCTCCGCTGTCAAATTTCACGAGCAATTCTGCATATTGTCCCTTAATGAATGAAGACCAGAGCATCAAAAGCTCATCAGTTTTTGTGCGGTAAATAAAAGGTCCGTCGGTAATAAAATGACCGCTTCTGTCATGCGTATCTATCCAAGGGCACTCGGATGCAGCAAACAATGTAACAGGCTCGGTTATGCTTTCAGTCAGTTCATCATTCAGCTGCGCAAAACAAATTGTTCCGTCAATAATCTGAGTATGCTCGTGACAGAAAACAATATATGGTCTGCCTTCTCGGTTTAT
This sequence comes from Acutalibacteraceae bacterium, assembly GCA_045602905.1. Lineage (GTDB taxonomy): Bacteria > Bacillota > Clostridia > Oscillospirales > Acutalibacteraceae > CAG-177. The sequence continues at coordinate 22,322 of JAZSCL010000176.1, read as the reverse complement.
ATAAAGCGTACCGTCAAGGCATTCCCAATCTTCGGGAGTTACCGCACCTTTGCTGTGAGGAACAAACGGACCAAGCGGACTCTCCGATTTAAGAATAAAAGTGCCTCTCAGGTTGTTGCTCTCTTTTGTGAAAGTTGCGAACATATAATAAGAGTCTTTGTATTTATGTACTTCGGGTGCCCAATTCACTTCAAGATTCAATGAGTGTTCTTCCGAATTGAAGCATTCTATAGGTTCGCTCCAGTTTTCAAGGTTATCGGAAATATACACATCAAAGCCTTTTGTTTTTCTTCCGAAATTATCTGCTCTTGTACCGTACATATAGTATTTTCCGTTCTCATAAAGAACAAAGGAGTCGCGGATATTTATTTCGCTATTTTTCATATTCATCACTCCGATATATTTTTTTCATGTCCCGAGTTAATTAATAATTGATACCTTATCCTTTTCGATAATCTCCACATCGACGGTTTCGTTACCGTTGACATATTCACCGTTTTGGAAATAAACCTCTGAATTGACATTTACAACAGAATCAGACGGCACATATAAAACAGCTTTCATTTTTTGCGGAAGAATAAGGTTGACAGTATATTTTTCCGCATTTTTTTCGTAATCCAGAGTGATTAATCCTTTCACACTCGGAACGGTACAGTTCATTCTGTCAGACAGAGCGTATTGAGGCTCTATTTTAACTTTTTCATAGCCCGCTTCAAGCGGAACAACACCCGCAAAATGTTTGCTCATTATAACAAGAGGTCCTCCGCTCCATGCGTGATTCTTTGTGCCCTGCCACGATTCCCAGAATTCCCAGAGAGTGGAATAATCCTCACTCATCATATCTTTATATCTGTCCTTTATTCTTTCTTCAGCGGCTTCGTATTCGCCCATTTTGCAAAGAGCTTCAAGAACATAATATTCCATATAGGGGCTTGAATTTTTTGTACTCCTGAGGACATTTGTAACAGTATCATACTGTTCTTTTACTGCAAGTCCCGATAAAATCGCAAGGGCATTTGCTCTGTCATCGGGCTTTTTGACATCATTGCTTCTGAAACCGTCTTCTGTCCAAAGTGCCTTATATCCCTTTGCAATTGCTTCTTTTCTTTGAGTAATAAATGATATATCCTCTTCTTTTCCGAGAATTTCCGCCATTTCCTCTGCGGCAGAAAGAGCATAGTAAACCCAGGCATTTTCGATGGCTGTCATATCAGCCTTTTTACCCCAATCCGGCCAATCCCAAGAGCCCTCCCGATGAACAACAAGATTGTTTTCACCGATTTCCCATAGCTTCAGGTAATCAACAGATGCATCATAAACCTTTTTAACAAACTCTTTGTCTCCGGTGTATTCATAGTAAGTCAGGAAACCGACAATACCCGCAAGCTGCTGAACGGGAAGTTCAAAATAATCGCCGTTTATCGGTACAACAGTCTGGAGCACTTTTGTTTCGTCAACATGGGAAAGCATTGCTTCCACGCCCTTCTGATACAAAAGATATGAATTGCTGTCCATAGAATACATCGTCATAATCATTTCGCTTGTGACATCACCCCACCATTGCGCTCTTTCTCTGTCGGGACAATCCATAAAACTGTCTCGCATGGTAACATAAAGTGTACGAAGTGATTTTTGCCAGAGTGAATTCATAAACTCATCATCACACTTGAAGTCACCGCAGAAAGTACTGTCATATCCGGTTTCACGGTATTTCAAAGAAACAACAGTAACACCTCTTGGTATCTTATAAGTGATGTGTTCTCCGTTGAACCATCCCAAAGCCTCAAATTCCTGCTCCCCTTCTTTTGTTTTATAGGTAGTTGAAACTGCACCTATCAAAGTATTTTCCGTTGTTATTCTGATCTTTTTTCCTGCAGGTGCTATGACTTTAAGATAAGGAGTAAGCTGTGCATTATATGGTATATCCACGGTGATTTTTTCACCGAAGAGCTTATTTACCGTGTGGTTTTCATAATCCTTTGAATTCTCATAATCTTTAAGACCGTAATCCTTAAGAAAAGGTATTCCTCTCGGATAAAGCTTACCGTAAACACCTTGTCCACCAACGGCATATTCCGTTGCATTTTCCCATGATGAAACATCATAGTCTGCGTTCATCCAATCAGCCATTTTTTCCCTTGCATCGAAATATATGCTGTATTCGGGCAGTCTGTAGTTGGGAGGATAAAGAGAGCTGTCAACATATGCACTGTTTCTTTTCACCTTCCAGTTTTTATCTGTAACAACAGCAAATTCCTCGCCCAATGCCTCAAAAATAAAACCGCCCTGACCGCTTCCGCAATAAGAATAACTTGTTTCATCATCCCAGTACCACACCAAAGCGCAAATTGAATTTTCTCCATTTTTGAGATACGGTGCAATATCAACGCTGTCATAATATCCGCTGTTTTTATCAGGACCGCGTTTCACGCTTCCTTCATAAACAACGGTTTCTCCGTTTATATAAAGCCAATATTTAGAGTCAGCTGAAATGAAAGCGATTAGTTCTTCCGGGATATTATTAAGACTGATTTTTTTATTGAAACACATCCAGACATTTTTCTTCGTCAGGTTTTCCTTATCCCAAATCCATTTTGCTTTCCAATCGGTTTTCTCTTCGGCAGAAATCTTACTGTATACGGGAATACTGTCGGGAATAATGTAATCATTGGTATACGGTATAAATGTCGAATCACCGAAAGAAAAAATTGAAGAAATAAAAGCTGCAGCTATTGCAAGATAAGAAATAATAGTCTGTAAAATCTGCATAGAACTCTCCTTGATGCATCCGCACTAAAAAATAATATAAAAATTTATATCACAAAATATCTGAAATCCCCACGGCTTGTTTGATTAAAGGAATTCGGGCTTTTCCGTTAATCTCATGTGTTTATTCCGATATAATAAAACCTGTTCTTTTATATTTTAAAACCGCATTTCCGCTTACATTTTCTGCTCCGATAAGTTCAAAGGAGGAAAAAGTGCTGCTGCTGAACAACGGCTTATCGTACTTTCCGGCAACAACAGGCGAAACAACAAGACTCAGTTCATCAATAACATCTGCTCTCTGAAAATAACCGTTGATTATGCTTCCGCCCTCTAAAAGCAAGGTTTCACAACCAAAAATATTTTTCAGCTTGTAAAGCGCAAGATTAACATCAATTTCGGTTTCACCTGCGAATATATACGGTATCCCAATGCTCCGAAGATAAGAAAGGTATCGACCGTCAACCTGTTCTGTCAGTATTTCGATTATCTTTGCTCCGTTATAACCGGGATCTCCGTCAGGGTCGATAATTATATTTGACTTCCAGCCGAGTTTCCCTTTAGGATCAAAAGCAACCGCATAAAAACCGCTAAGATTATCAACAATGTAATCCCCGTCATGATACACGGGATTAAAAACGGACAAATCAGGATACCATTCATCTGTAAAACTGCTCTCCATGGTAACCCTTCCGCAGATAAAGCCGTCAGACTTAAGTTTTCTGTTGATATCGTAATATAATTCACAGGCAGATACACTTGTTTCTTTAGAAAGGAAATCACCCGTTACCTTCCCGTCTATTGACATTGTCATGTGGCAGATGATGTACGGTCTGTTCATTTTATCACCTCAATGAATTCTTAACACGATTCACAACTGATCGCTTCATCGTTTTTTATCTTTTTATATACTGTCATACGCATCGTCAGGTAAGACGCAGTTCCGCCGATAACATTTGAAACGGGTTCGGCTATAAACACACCCAGAACACCAAAACCGAGGCGAGGCAGCAAAAGCGTCAGAGGTACAACGATGAAAGCCTTGCGAAGAAGCGAAAAGAAGACTGCGTGTTTCGCATCGCCCAACGCCTGAAATGCAGATTGACCCGCAAACTGAAGAGCCATAAACACAAAGCCGAAAAAATAGATTTTCATCGCTTCGATTCCGGACTCTGACATATTAATATCATCCGAAAAAATTCCGAACCAGAATTTCGGGAATATAATAACCATCAGCCACGCAATCAATGTATATAGCGTACCGATAAGAGTATTGAAATGTATACCCGAACGAACTCTTTCGTATTGCTTTGCACCGTAATTATAGCTGATGACGGGCTGTGCTCCGTTTATAATGCCCATAACGGGAAGCGTAAATATTTCACGCACGGAATTAGTTACGGTCATAATACCAACATATAAATCTCCGCCAAACAACTGAAGCGTTGAGTTGCATACAACCTGAACAAGACAGTTTGTTCCCTGCATGATAAAGTTTGAAAGTCCGAGTTTACAGATATCTTTTGTAATATCCTTATTTATCCTTATGCTGTTGAGGCTCAACGGAACGGGTATTTTTTTGCTTGTCAGGAAATGCAAAACCCATATTGCGGAAGCAGCCTGGCTTATTATCGTTGCCAATGCAGCACCGGAAACTCCCATACCGAATCCGAAAATAAAAACCGGATCCAATACAATATTGCAGATTGCACCAATTATAACAGAGCACATACCGATTTTCGGAAATCCCTGAGCATTGATGTATCCGTTCATTCCCGCAGTAGTCATTGAAAAAGCCGTACCAATCAGGTAAACATCAAGATATTTCTTTGCATAAACATATGACTCCTCGCCGGCACCGAAAGCAAAGAGAACAGGTCTGGAAAAAACATAACCCAAAACAGTTAATACAACAGAACTGAAAAGCAATAACGCAAATGAATTACCGAGAATCCTTTCTGCCGTTTTATCGTCGCCTGCACCGCGTTTGATAGAAAACAAAGGCACACCGCCTATACCGAAAAGTGCCGTAAATGCCATTATTAATGTTACAACGGGAAAAGTCAGACCTACACCTGTCAGAGCCATGCTGTTGCCATCACCCATATGTCCGAGATAAATACGGTCAACTACATTATATAACAGCTGAACCAGTTGAGCGATAGTCAGTGGTATTGCCTGAGCAACAATGCATTTCCATACAGGGCCTGATGAGAAATCTGTTTTTACGGATTTTTTAGTGATTGCCATTGATTAATTTACACTTCCGTTCAGAATGGTTTGCTTATTTCGGATTAAATCTGAATCATGCCGTATAATCAGTCAAGCCTGAAAAGCTTTGTTTCTCCTTTTTGCATCTTAACAGCGAAGGTATCCGTATCGCTTTGATAAGAGCCTGAAAGCAACTCTCTGACCATTCTTTTCTTGCTGAGTCTGATTATTTTTTCGTCGCCGGTTACGGCATAAATACAAATATAATTTTCATTGACATAAATTATATCGTCGGTTTCGCAGTAAACATGAACTCCGTTTGCTTCACAGAAAGTTCTCAGCTCACTAACCGTAAATTTCTCTTTCGCTGCGGATGTCGTAATATACGGAAGCTTGTTTGTTTCACAAATATTAAGCGCATTTCCCATGCAATCCGTCTTTGCGTTCGATAATAAAATAACGGCTTTATATTTTCCGTAAACTTCTTCAAAATCATAAACATCATATATATCATACGGCGTACCCATCAAGCCGAGCTCGTTGCGCTGACTGTGAAAAATGCTGCGTAAGGAACAGTTTGTCAGATATTTATATGCGCTTTCATCAACGAATACCGCAACCTCAGCTTTTGAGCTCCTGTCGGTATCGGTTATGCTTTGCTCATAAATACTCCTGAAAACCGACATATCATTCATAATATCATCATCGGCATACCAACCGCCCCACATATCAAACCACCACAGCGCATTGCCTTTTATAAGCTGACGGGAAAAAGATTTTCGTATTTCATTAACAGCCTGATATTTTGATTTTCTCGGCTGCCATACGGGAGCTTCCAACAGACCGTACGGGTCGGTCAACGGGTCTTTACATGAAAGAGGCAATGTCAGATGTGTTCTGATATCACATTCCTGAAAACACATTTTACCGTGAAGACGCACCGAATCGGCAGGATACATTTCGGTCCAGTCCATTACGGGAGAGCGTACTCCGATATATGAATTCGGAGAACAGATAAAATCGATATTTTTATCCTTTAACATATAATTGAGTGCATGATTTCCTAACAATGGATTTGTTACTTCAAGCGTGTAGCCGTAAAATGTTCCTACCGCAACATTATTGCCTGTTTCCTCTTTAACAATCCGCGCAAAGGAACATACGGCTTGTGCAACCCTGAAATTCGCAAACTCTATGTAATAAGAAAGATACTCATCATCAAAATAATCTGTATTTTTTTCGAGCAGGGTCAGATCCGGCAAACCTTTATACTCCGCCGCAGGGTAATACTCTGCAAGAAAATCTCTGAAGCTCTCTTTGGCACATTCTCCGCAGCCACCGTTCATATCAAAATGAAACCATTCTTCGGTATTTCCGCCCGCTATCTGATAACCCGCAATGTGCGGAGTATATTTGCAGGAATTTGTGTATCGGATGAAATCACGCAAAAAACGGGATGCATCATCATGCCATTTCTTCGAATAAAAAGATTCTCTGCAGGTAACTCCGTTTTTTATATTAAGTTCATCGGGATTTTCCTTCTCCCACCAGACAGGCATATTCACATTGACTCTCGGGATTATAAAGGCATCGGGAGAAACTTCAAGAATTTTCTCAACAGCCTCGTCAAACAAAGAAAAATCCGGAGCATCCTTTATATCAAAAATCCCTTTTTTAAATGGAGTCAAACCGTCTGTTATGCTTATCCATCTTCCCGAAAAAAGAACGGGAACGGAAAAGAGTTTATATCCTGCATCAGCAAAGGCACCGTATTCATTAAACTTTTCCAGGTAAGTCATATATGCTACCGAAACCTGAGGTTCACCATTGATATAAAAAGCAGGTACGCCGCCGCAATCCTTAATTTCGGAATGTATTCCTGCATATTTATCCATACAACACACAACCTTTTTATCGTTTGTAAAATCAAAATATCAATCAGCTTCGGTATAAAGCACAACAGGACCGTACAAACCGCCCAAAACAAGATCTTTGGCATAATTCAGCTCAGATTCATAATACGGAGACAATTCTTTTATGCTGTATTTTTCAAAATAATCGGTGTGAACATACCAATTTGCAGATGTGTTGGTAACAACTGTTTTCAATTTGTTGTTTCTGCCAAGCACACCTGCCGGTATTCTTATTCTGAACGGAGGCATCAGAGCAGTTCCCAAGTCGCAGCCGTTAAGATATACATGAGCAGAATAATGCACATCTCCGAGATCAATTTCAGCTTCTTTTCCTGCCGTTTCTTTCGGGAGAGTAAACACGGCTTCATAAACACAGCTGCCCGAATATCCGCTTCCGACATGAAACGACCAATCACCGAGCCTGACGGCAACAGCTTTATCCTTGTGCTCAATGCATTCAAATCCGTTTTCACTGCACATAAGCTCCGCTTCTTTGCGTAAAAAAAACTTATCGGAAATATCGAATCCGTTTACAAACTCTTTAATATCCACTGCATCCAGTGTTTCATCCGTCAGCAATATCACAGCAGTTTCACCTATGGCAAGAGAAAGGCTGAGAATACCGTTTTCCGTTGCAAACCTATCTGCTCCGCCTTTATCTAAATCCAGCAGATAACCGCTTTCAATCGGCAGATGAATACGGTAATTCCCGTTATCACCGCATTCACGGAACAGAATAAATATTTCCGCATTTTCTGCCTTTCTGTGCATAGCACGTAAACCTGTTCCTTCAGCATGAATAACAGGTTTGAGGTCGGAAAGACTATGCGATATTTTCCCTCCGCCTTTTATAAATCTGTTCAGAACATCCTGAATTTCATTCGGAATAAAAGCACCTTCCGGAACAATTATCTGTCTGTATGACGCATTACCGATTTTTATATATCCGTCATCAAATCCGACAGAATCACGGATAATATCACTGTCAACAATATCAAAATCTGCCGTCATATCTTCAAGTTTTCTGCCAAGAGTATCAAACTCTTTTGCAATGCGCTCAGCATTCATTCTACCCTGAAAATCGTGAACGGGATAATAAAGTCCCGTTTCACAGACTCTTTCACCGAGCGACGATATATACGAAAGCCGTTCAATATAACGGTTGAACTGACTGAGATAACGATAATAAGGCTGATTCTCCGTGAAAACAGGAAGCTCCTGAGCAAGAAAAGCTTCTTTTCTTCCGAGAGGAAAATTGAAAGCATTGAATATGTTTATTCCCCTGACCGCCTGATATCCAACGGTAAAACGCATAGTGTCATAGGTCACAGCAGCTCCCGCAACACCGAGAATTTCGCTCATTGCACACTTGGTTCCGTTCTGTGCGGCAGCCGACGATGCATATCTCGGAAAGAATCCGTTGTAAGCGTTCATATCATTTTTTTCATTTATCTTTTTTTCAGGATAAATTTGACGCCATATGACATCAACTCCCGGAATATCAAGGCATCGCAGAGCACGCATCAGATTGAAGTTTCCTCCGCCATCCATACAGCCGTCAGGGTTATGGTCTTTATCCATGTGACCCGTAAAAGCCATACCGTGATCGTTTGCCCATTTTTTGCAGGGAAGAAGAAAATTTTCGCAGAACATCTGACTGCATAAATCGTACCAACGGTATAATATATGGATATTTTCTTCCGTTACTTCTGCCCTGTGAGAAATCAACGGCAAATGAGGCAACACCGACTCCCCGTATATTGATTCATATTTTTCAGCCAGCCCTTTGTTAAACGGTCGCAACGGTGCTTTCGGTTCGTCGGTGAAAACAGCCGTAACATTCTTGCCGAGTGCATTTTTTATATGAGATGCATATTTTTGGTGTGTGATTTCAATAAAATATTCCGTTGCATCCTTATTGAGCAAATCGGGATAACCGGATTTTTCTCTATCAGCAACATATTCTGTTGCTACACCGTCTGCGGAGAATATGTAGCCGTCTTCAATAATTATCTCGTCGTTCAGAAATGTTGCAATAACATCTGTTGATGTTTTTCTGTATATATCCCCTGCTGAATAACTGCGTTCATAAGCTTTCAGTGTTTCTTTTGCATATTCGGGATGAGCCTTCATAACCTCTCCGCAAGCGCCGCCCGAAGGCCATCCGCCTTCATCGTATATCCAGCAAAGCATACCGAGTTCATTGCCCTTTTCAACGGCATATGCACAAAGCTCAAAGAATTCTTTTGTCAGATAATCGGGAGAAAGATTTGTCGGCATACTGTCAGGTCGGAAATTCTTCGGCTCGGGAAGAATGTAAAATGCCCGTATGCCGAGATTCTGCATCTCATCAAGCTGTGCATCAATAATATCACGTGTGCAGACATCGTTCCATACCCACACATATACCGGAGAACAAGAAACATCGGGTGTAACAAATCTTTTTATATCGAATTTATCATTGTTTTCCATTGTTATCATCCTCAGACATCTGCATTATATTTACTCTGCTTTTTAAGCTTGTTCACAAAACACTTCAGTGAAGCAACCATTATAACATAGAGCACGGCCAGCAGAACGGGATATACCGATATACCGAAAAATCCGCTTATAAAGCTGACCGCGGGCGGAGCAAGCATAACACCGATGTAAGCAAAAGCTATCTGTGATCCCATAACAGACTGCGAAGCTTCTTTGCCGAAGTTGTGCGGTGTCAGATGTATCATATTCGGATATATCGATCCGTTACCTAAACCTATAAGAAACAAACCCGCAACGGAAAAAGCTCCGTGAAGCGGAAAAAGCATAATTACTATTGCAGGTGCAAGAATAGCAGAGCCTATGCCGATACGTTTCCATGTGCTTATTTTATCTGAAAGCAGACCCGAAGCCAAACGTCCCAATGACATTCCGACATAATATACTGTCAATGCAAGGGCTCCGTGTTTTGTTTCAAAACCCTTTTCAGACACGAGATAAGTACTTCCCCATACTCCGCAGGCATATTCAATTGCATTTGTTGCAAGCATAATAATCCAGACAAGACGAATCTCAGAATTTTTTGTCATCTGAAGGAAAGAGAGGTTAACACTTTTTTCTTCTTCAATCTGTTCAGCGGAAACAGTTTTTTTCCACAGTGGGAGCGAGACGATCAGCAATAATGTGATTGCCGACTGCACATAAAATGCATAGCGATAACCGCTTCTCCAGTCCGTATCACTCAAAGCCTGCGACATAAGATAGGGACTGAGACTGACTCCAATACCGTAAAAGCTATGCAGGAAATTCATATGGCTTGCTTTGAAATGAAGAGCAACATAGTTATTAAGCCCCGAATCAATTGCACCTGCACCGAGTCCGAGAATAACGGCTAACGGTATCATAACCCAAAAAGACGGAGCAAAAGAAAATCCCAGCAACGCAGCCGCAGTCATTGCCGTACTGAAAGCTGTAACTTTTGCAGTTCCGATTTTGTTGAGAATTCCTGCACTGAACATACTTGATAATACGGTGCAACCCGAAATAATAAAAGTAAGAATACTGACTGCTTCAACGGGTAAATTCAATTCTGCGTGAACAGCAGGCCATGCAGACCCGATAAGCGAATCGGGTACCCCGAGACCTATAAATGCTATATATATTACAACCAATAAAAAAGCCATAAATCCTCCTGATTCAGCAAAAAGTAATCGCCATATTCCAGGTTCATATTTTCGAATGCAGAAATATTACCATTTATTTTAATGCGTTCTTATTATAATTCCCTTCGTTTATTTTTGCAACACCTTAATTAATTTAAAACAGATAAAACCCTTTGAAGTTTACAGCGCTGATTCCTTATTTGTTATCGATGAACCGTATTTTTTGTTTTCGAAAACCTTGTGTTTTCCGTTTCGGTGATGTACTATATAATTACTTCAGATAAATTTAACAAATAAAACAGAAAGCGTAATAATATGAAGGTTATAATCTGCGGTCTTAATTCAAAATATGTGCACGCTTCGCTTTCTCCCTGGTGTTTGCTTTCGGGAGTCCGCGAATTTTCAAAGAATAAATATGATATTTCGGTACTTGAAACCACAATCAACGGCGATACAGAGTTATTTGCAAATCAGATTGTAGGCGAAAAACCTCATGTCGTGGCTTTTTCATGTTATATCTGGAATATCACTAAAATCCTTGAAATCTGCCGTATCATCAAAGAAAAGCATAACTGTTTAATCGTTCTTGGCGGTCCTGAAGTTGCATACCGCTCCAAGGATATCCTTGAAAAATACGGATTTACGGATTATGTGCTTTCGGGTGAGGGCGAATGGACTTTCCCTGATTTTCTAGATAATATAAACGGTGAACTGAACATTGTATCAGGTCTTTCATACAGAAAAAACGGTGAAATCATATCAAACCCCGAAAAGGATTATACAGACACACCACCGTCGCCTTACTGCGATGAATTTTTCAAAAACCTGAACGGAAGAATTTCATATATCGAAACTGCAAGAGGGTGCCCTTACCGTTGCGCTTTCTGCCTTTCCGGAAGATGCTCACCGCTCCGTTTCTTTGACATACAGAGAGTGAAGGATGATATAATAAGACTATCCGAAAGCGGTACACAGACAGTCAAATTCGTTGACCGTACATTCAACGCAAATGCAGAAAGAGCCAATGAAATCCTGTTTTTCATAAAGGAAAACTACGGCAGAAAAATCCCCGATAACGTTTGCTTTCACTTCGAAATTGCAGGTGATATTTTAAAGGAAAGTACTCTTGAAATCTTATCGTCGATGCCGTGCGGTGCCGTTCAGCTTGAAATAGGTGTGCAGTCATTCAATAAAAGCACCTTAAAGCAGATCAACAGAAAAACCGACACCGATAAGCTTATCGAAAATATCAGAAAACTTATAAGTTTCAATAACATGCACATTCATATCGACCTTATCGCAGGACTTACGGGCGAAAATCTTGAAAGCTTCATAAACGGATTCAATATCAGTTATTCTCTTAAAGCCCATATGCTCCAATTGGGATTTTTAAAACTACTTTACGGTGCGGATATGCGCGAAAACATAAAAAACTATCCCTGTACATTCACCGATGAACCGCCTTATGAGGTTATATCAACGCCTTGGCTTGCATCCGATGAAATAAAAATGCTCAAAAACTGCGAAGATGCTGTTGACAGACTTTATAACAGCGGACGTTTTTTAATGACTCTTGATTATCTTACAGACGAAGCAGGAATTTCTCCGTTTGATATTTTCAACAGTTTCGGCAATTACGTAAACGGAAGTAAAATGAGGCTCAGCAACTATGCCGAAAAACTTTATTATTTCTTCGGCGATAAATGCAACAAGGAAATCTTAAGAGAAAAAATCCTTTGCGATTTGCTGTGCTGTTCTTCATCGGTTCAGATTCCCGACGTTCTTAAAATCAAAGATCCTTTATATAAAAAGCTAAAAAAACACTTTATTGAAAATGTTGACAGAAACATAAAAATTGCAATTCTGTATTCAGAAAATCGGGTTTTCGCAGTGAATCAAAACAATAAAAAAAGCCTCCATAACAGATATGAAGGCAAATTTTATGATATTGATGACTTGATAACATAACATTTCCGGAACACAAAAGCTCCATCGATGAAATTTTTCCGATGGAGCTTTTGCTTATTCAGGTTATATGTCATATAAGCGCCAGAATAATAATTATCAGGTAAGACTTATATAGTTCTTAGCGAATTTTTCATTCCAGGTTGATTCGATTTCCTCACGCCACTCAAGTGCTTTTTTCCTCATTTCGTTGCAGAGTTCAGGTATTTCATCGCAAAGATTATGCTTTTCGCCCGGATCGTTTTCAATATCCGAAAGAAAAACTTCCGCACGCTGTTCTTCACCCTCAACAAGCTGACCGTTAAGCACAAGTTTATATTTCCCTTTTCTTGCGGCGGTCTGTCCCTCCATTTCCCAGAAAAGATATTCATGCTCAGCGCCCGAAGTGCCGTTAATCATCGGAACAAGGCTCATTCCGTCAAGCTCATATTCATCGGGATTGCCTCCGCAAAGCTCAAGCACCGTCGGGAAAATATCGGTAGAAATATGAGGTGCATTTTCAACCGAAGTATTTGTTTTGCCGTACCAGCTCAGGATTGCGGGAATTCTTATGCCTCCCTCAAAAAGACTGAACTTATGTCCGCTGAAACCCCCGGCCGTACCTCCGTAATAATAATCCTGTGTTCCGTCGAGCCAGTTTCTTGATTCTCTTGACGGACCGTTATCACTCTGGAAATAGATGACCGTATTTTCAAGCAATCCCTGACGGATAAGCTCATTCCTGATTTCTCCGACACCGTCATCAACTGCACTTATCATCGCCGCCATAATCTGACGGTCTTTTGAAAGATAAGGAAATCTTCTTATATACTTTTCGGGAGCATGCATCGGATAATGCGGAGCGTTATATGCAACATAAAGCATAAAGGGATCATCATGATGCTTCTGAATAAACTCAACGCTTTTGCGTGTTATTCTTTCGGTCATATATTCTCCGTTTTCGTAAACCTCCTCGCCGTTTTCCCAAAGATCATGGGTGGGATTTGTGTTGCCGTCTGCCATTCCCCAATAAAAAATATGTGAATAATAATCAACACAGCCTGCAAGGAATCCAGAAAATTCATCGAATCCGTTTGCATTGGGTCTGCATTCATCTTTGAGTCCGAGATGCCATTTACCCATAATCCCCGTCACATATCCAAGCTTTTTGAGTGCAGTTGCAATGGTAGGGACATTCGGAGTAAGACCCGATGCTCTGCGATGACCGGCAAGAATCGATCTTACACCCGCATTTGCAGGATATCTGCCTGTGAGAAGCGATGCTCTTGACGGCGAACACACAGGAGATGCAGAATACATTGAAGAAAATCTGATACCGTCTTGTGCAATTGCATCAATATTGGGAGTTTTGAAATCTGTTGCTCCCATACAGCTTAAATCTCCGTAGCCCTGATCATCTGTCAATATAATAATAACATTCGGCTTTTTCATAGTTAAATCTCCGTTTCCCGTAAATTTAGGTTCATAGTTTTTCTGACAGAATCACAGGCCGTATTTTCTGATGAAATATGACGGTGTACAGCTCCACGCATGGCAAAGGCTGTTACCCATTCTGTCGTAATAAGGAGAAAAATCAGGATCATCGGGCACATAGGCTTCCCAGAAGGTGTCTGCACCCAGGTCAATCATTCCTCCCCAAAGCTTTTTCAGATAGCGCACCGCACTATCATTCATTCCGAGTTTCAGCATAGCTTCGGTAACATAATGGTGCATATACGGGGTAACGGGTTGCCTTGCGTTTTCATTATCAAGGCATGAAAGCAGAAGCTTCTTTGCATCTTCTCCGTTTATAACACCGCCCAATATCATCCATATCTGCGAATGAACGCTGAACTGCATTTTATCTTTGTCATTTATAAATGCATTTGATTTTTCATCATAAAGAAATTTCTTGCAAGCGGAACGCACATTTGAAAGAAGCGATGAATATTTTACGGAATCCATGTCTCCGATTGTTTTCAGCAATGAAGAAAAGCGTTCAAGTGTATAAAGAAACACACCTTGCAATGAGGTCATTTTTTCAAGTCCGGGACACCAGTCTATAAACGCAAACCAACCGTCCTGCATTGTGACGATAAGATTTTCATCAAGCAGTGATTCAAAGCTGTCAAGCTGTGATTTGCAAATCTGCAAAAGGTCGTTTACAACAGCAGTGTCAGCGGTATGCTCATAATAGTCACACACGGCAACAACAAATAACAGAGCATAGTCTGCAATATGTGCCTCACCCGAATGATAATATGGTGTATCATAAACATATGACGGCAAAAAGCCAAGGTTGTTGCAATCTCCTGCGGCAAAAAGATATAAACATCTTCTGACAATCTGAAGATTATTAAAAGTGTAATAGTTTGTCAGAGCCTCCAAACGAAGGTCACCGATCCAAAGACGGCGGTCGCGTTTCGGTCCGTCTTCAAAAAAAGTCTGCATACATTCACTGAGGGTGTTGGTTGCAACGGTGTCAATCTTTTTAAGCAAACCGTCTTTTGCATTCAAAGGCTCAAGTGCAGAAACATCCGCACTTGTTGATGCCGTAAAGCTGAAATCATAAAACCTTATCGGAACATTGGTTTCGTCAACCGTAATTTTTATATATCTGCAGGCATATCTTCTGGGCATGTCCGTTCTTTGAGGGCAGTCAATATTTACAATTTCTTCCTGAAGCCATGTTTTTGAAACATTACCTTTGTAAAGAGAAAAATCATCGTTTATTTCCCTCATATCCTCACCGAATCTGATTACAAGCCGCACAGGAGCATCCATAAATCTGTCAACATTATCAAAGCTGAAAGAAAAATGTCCTACAGCATGTCTGCCGAGATCAAGGATAATGCTGTCACCTCTTGAGGCGGTAAATCCGGATATATCCGGAGTCAGAACCGTAAATTTAAGTTCGGGATAATTTTCCTGTGCTTTGCTCAGAAAGTAACTTTTGTTTTTCATAATAATCTCACTTTCCAATTATTTGAACATTTTTCTTCAGAAACAAGGCTTTACGAGCGTTTCTGTTTTATTCCGCCGAAAACTTTGTGTTTGCATTCCGTGCGACTGATTCAACCGTTGAAGCAGTCAGCCGGATGCATAAAGTACTGAAAGAATCTTTTATATTTCATAATTAACTCTTTTGGGAAATCGAGCGTGCAGGTGCGGTAAATTGCTCTGATCTTTATAATAATATCACAAAACAGATTATGATTCAATGATGAATCTTAGCAATACTTATAGACAAAACCCTGATATTTGTGTATTATGTATTTTATAACCTACATAAAGGGGATAACTAAATGATCAAAGAAAAACTTACAAAGAAGAATTGGTTCATAATCACACTGTTCTGCTTTATGGGCGGTGTTGCCTGGAATACGGAAAACATGTATTTCAACACATTCATCACTAACGAAATATATGCCGATGTATCTCAGGCGGCTATCCTCGGCTCAATGGAAGCAACAACCGCAGTTGCACGAATGGTCGCTCTTTCAGCTGTTGCGGCTGTGCTCACCACATTCGTTATGGGTGCCCTGAGCGATAAGCTCAAAAACCGTAAAATGTTCATTTCCGTAGGATATATTCTTTGGGGAATTGTTACGGCTATGTTCGGTTTTATCACAAAAGATAATATTGCCAACCTTTTCAACCTTAACGATGAAGCAAGAATTCTCGGTACAACTGTATGGTTTGTTATTCTTATGGATATTGTAATGACCTTTATGGGTTCAACAAGCAATGATGCTGCATTTCAGGCATGGGTAACGGATATTACCGTACCAAAACAAAGACCGCTTGTTGAAACCGTTCTGTCTGTTGTAGGTACAATATCTTCACTGGCAGTAACAGGTGTGGGCAGCTTTGCCCAGGCAGGTACTATCACATATAAGCTGTTTTTCGGCGTTCTCGGTCTTGTTGTAACTCTTTGCGGTGTATTGGGTTTATTCCTCATCAAAGATCCGCCGCGTACGATAAACAGAGAGGATACTTCAAACTATCTGGCAGACCTGTTTTACGGTTTCAGACCTTCCGTTATAAAAGAAAATTCAAGACTTTATCTTGCTCTTGCATCTTTCTGCTTTGCGATTGTTGCATTTCAGGTTTTTTATCCGTATCTTCTTACATATGTGCAGTATGTTATTATTCCTGATAACGGCGGAGTTGAGAATATCCTCAGAGCTCCCGTTATTATCACTGCTGTTATTGTTTTAATTATAACTCTGGTTTGCATTGTAACACTTCTTAGGCTATCAACAACCAAAAAAGGCGTCTGCCTTGTTACCGGCGTTGTTGTTATGTCGCTCGGATTCTTTTTGCTTTCAACAAGCACGGGAATTTATGTTATCCTTATCAGCATCGTTCCCGTTGTTCTTGGCAATGCTCTCGTGAATATCCTTTTTGGTGCTGCCGTCAAAGACTTCATTCCCGAAGGAAAGGCAGGTATGTTCCAGGGTATTCGAATGATATTTGCCGTTCTTCTTCCCATGATTATCGGACCTGTTATCGGCGATAAGGCTTGTCAGTACGCTGCAAGAACAATTATTAACGAGGTCGGAGCGGAAGTAATTGTGCCCGCAAAGAATATGTTCCTCTGGGCAGGTATTGTTTGCATATTTGCACTGATTCCGCTTTACTTCCTCATCAGAAAAGGATTAAACACAAATACAACATATTCCGTTGAGGTGAATGAATGAGCAAGTGGAATTTCTACACATCAAAAGAGCTTAAACCCGAAGGCTGGCTTCTCCGTCAGCTTGAAATTCAGGCAGAGGGCTTAAGCGGAAATCTTCACAGAATATGGCCTGATATCCGTGACAGTGCATGGATTGGCGGAAACCGTGAAGGCTGGGAAAGGGTTCCGTATTGGCTTGACGGCTTCATCCCCCTCTCCTATCTTCTTGAAAACGAAGAAATGATTGCAACGGTAAAAAAATACATCAATGCAATTCTTTCGTCGCAGGAGGATGACGGCTGGATTTGTCCGTGCAAAAAAGAAGAAAGAGAAAAATACGATACATGGGCGCTTCAGCTTATCGGCAAAACTCTTAAGGTTTATTATGACTGTTCTGGTGACGAAAGAATCCCCGATGTATTATACAGAGCGTTCAGAAACTATTACGATTTGCTGAAAAACGAAAAAATTTCTTTGTTCAAATGGGCAAAATACAGATGGTTCGAATCATTTATAACACTTAATTTTCTGTATGAAAAGTACGGGGAAGAATGGATAAAAGACCTTGCAAAAATTATCAAAAGCCAAGGCTTTGACTATAATTCTGCAGTTGAATCATGGAAAAAACCGAGCCATATGTGGTTAAGAAAAACCCATATAGTAAACCTTACAATGATGCTCAAAAGCGAGGCAGTTTCTCACGGTTTACTCGGCGAAGAATATACCGACAATGCGGAAAAACTTCGTGAAATTCTTGATAAATATAACGGTACCGCTTTTGAAGGCTTTACGGGCGACGAAGTGCTTTCGGGTCTTGACCCTACAAGAGGTACTGAGCTTTGCGCGGTTGTTGAGCAGATGTTTTCCTATGAAGAGTTGTTTGCCTGTACGGGCGAAAACAAATGGGCAGAAAGACTTGAAATGCTTGCATTCAACGCTCTTCCCGCCACTCTCAGCGAAGATATGTGGACTCATCAGTATGTTCAGATGGTCAACCAGACTGCGTGTCAGAAAACAATGATTATGGCTCCGTTCAGCACAAACGGTCCGTATGCACACACATTCGGTCTTGAACCCAATTTCGGATGCTGTACAGCAAATTTCAGTCAGGGATGGCCCAAATTTGCTCTTTCCGCGTTCATGTATAACGGAAACAAAATAATCAATTCGGTTATGATCCCCTCCTCTTTGAAGGATAACGGAATTTCAATCAGACTTGAAACCGATTATCCTTTCAGAAACAAAATGCACTATTATATTGATACCGAACGAGATTTTAATTTTGTTATCCGTATACCGTCATTTGCAGAAAACCTTAAAATTAACGGCAAAGACGCAGAAACCAAGGATATTGAGCTTGAAATTAATCAAGGCAAAACTGAAATCGAATTGGAATTCACCGCATTGCCCTGCTTAAAAGAAAGACCTCGTAATCTCTATGCATTACAAATGGGCTCTCTTCTTTTCTCTGTTCCGATTGCATACAAAAAGAAGATGAGAGAATACACCAAAAAGGGCGTTGAACGCAAATTCCCGTATTGCGATTATCAGTTTATTCCCGAATCCGATTGGAACTACGCTTATTCCGCTTCTGATTTTGATGTCATTTTTAATGTTATAGGTGATACTCCGTTTTCTCAGGATAATCCACCCGTAACCGTTAAAGCAAAAATGCAGAAAATCAACTGGGGGCTTAAATTTCCCTACAAAACAGTCTGCAGAAAAACTCCGAAATCAAGAAAACCGATTTCGGAAATCACAGAAACCGAGCTTTGTCCGTACGGCTGTGCAAAACTCCGAATGACTGAAATGCCGTTGCTTGATAAATAATAAACAACAAATGGATTGAGCAGGCGTCATCAAACCTTCTCAATCCACTTTCATTTTTATAATTCAATATCAATCCGATACTCATCCCTAATGAGTGTATATTTATTTTTATCAATTATTTCCACAAAAATACATATGTATATTTGACATATCGGAATCACCAAATTATAATTAAGAAAACTGTTCCGTCAGTATACTGCATTATATACGGAGGTCTATATGAAAACGGAAAAAAATATTCTCATAGCATTTATTCTCAACCTTGCATTTTCTATTTTCGAGTTTTTCGGAGGAATCGTCACGGGCAGCGTTGCCATCGTTTCAGATGCGGTACACGACCTCGGCGATGCGGCGGGAATAGGAATATCTTATTTTCTTGAAAGAAAAAGCAAGAAACAGCCGGATGAAAAATACACCTACGGTTATACAAGATACTCCGTTGTCGGCAGTGTTATCACAACGTTCATTCTTTTATTCGGCTCGGTTGCCGTTATTTACAATGCTGTTAACAGAATCATTGAACCTTCACAAATCAATTACAACGGCATGATAATTTTTGCTGTTGTCGGCGTTGCGGTTAATTTCTTTGCAGCATTTTTTACCCGTAACGGAGATTCGCTCAATCAGAAGGCAGTTAACCTCCATATGCTTGAGGATGTTCTCGGATGGGCAATTGTTCTTATTGGTGCGGTTGTGATGAAATTCACGGATTTTGTTCTGATCGACCCGATTATGTCAGTCGGAGTATCGGTATTCATTTTTATCAACGCTGTCAAAAACCTGAAGGAAGCAGTTGATCTGTTTCTTGAAAAAGCACCTCACGGAATTGATATCAATGAACTGACCGAACACATAACTGAAATTAAAGGTGTTCTTGATGTTCACCACATCCATATTTGGAGCATGGACGGCAACAGTAACTATGCAACCATGCATATCGTTACAAATTCCGATTCCCACGAAATAAAAGAAAAAATCCGCGAAGAATTGCGTGAACACGGCATTTGTCACGCGACCCTTGAGCTTGAATCCGAAAATGAGCATTGCCATGATATACAGTGCTCCGTTGAATTCAAATCATCTTCGGGACACCATCATCACCATCACTGAAAAAATCCTCTTGCGACAGAATCATCTGTCACAGGAGGATTTTATGTTTTGTAATTATTTATTTGCAGTGAACATAAGAATTATCGCTTTCTGACCGTCTGGCAGACCGATTGTCAATCCGTTTTTCATCAGTTCTTCACCCGTCATAGTATACACGGTTTCGGGCGCATCAATATCGTAAACACTGTATGTAACAGAAGGAACAAGACCGTTGAGCTTAACAGTATATTCTGTTTTCTTTACCTGTGAACGCTTAAAGATAAGTGCTGTTCCGCTGAGTGCATCCGGAGATGAGAACTGCATTGCATGCATTCTGTCCTTATCAAAGCTACCGAAATCAAGAGGATAATAGTTTCCTCCCATCAGCTCTCTTTGCTCCTTATGGAAACTGAAATCGGGATGTGTATGTGCAAAGAAATCCATAAGCATAAGAGGCATGATATCAGACCTTACCGAATATTCATCCAGCATATATAGCGCCGATCCAGTTATCGGAAGCCAGAACGATATGCCGTATGTATGTGACTGAGTTGCATCAAAGAGGTCTGTGTGATAGCTGCAGTTATAGTCACTTCTCCAGAACGCAATGCTTCTGTAGGTCATTTCAAGATCAAGTCTCTTGCCGCCCGATGCACAGTTATCAATTATAAGTCCTTCGATATTTTCAGTAAGATAATCAAGGAATCGGTAGAGGTTTGTAACATAATGGTTTTCGCAGATACCCGTTCTGCCGCCGTAGAATTCAACATCTGCTTTCTGCCAGTATTTAAGCGGCGGGAAATTGAAGTCCTGACGGTAGACGGTAAGACCGTTTTCTTTCATGGAGTTGAGAAGATATTCGCAATAATAGCTGAATGCATCTTCATTCGCAAGATTCCACATGAGATTGTCTTCGCCGCTGACAGAAACCAGCCATTGTTCGTGCTCTGAACCAACCTTATGGAATTCGGTACCCGGCCATACTCTTTCAGGCTCATACCAGAGCACATGACCGAGTCCTTTTTCTGCCGCATAACCCGAAAGTTCGGATATTCCGTTATCATATCTCGATGTATCAACAGTCCAGTTGCCTACGCCGTCATGCCAGCCTTCATTATAAGTATACCATCCTGCATCCATCCAGAAAGCATCAGTCTGCTTGTAAGCCGAATCATCGATTCCGTCAAGGATTTCGATTATTTCATCGGAAGTTCTTGTGGATGCAGGTCCAGCAACCTCCATAACGGTGTAATAATTCTTTGTTACATTTTCAGGATAAACGCAATCCATAACCCATTTTCTGAAAAGGTTGAAGCCTTTGAGAGGATTGGTGTTTTCATAGAAGCTTACGGAAACAAGCGGCGAGCGTACCGATTCTCCGGGAAGAAGATAAGCATTGAAATACTCCTGCTTGACATTTATTGAGGTCTCCCCTCTTGTTTCAGATAAAACCGCTGCCCACTGACCGGTCCAGCCGATGCCGAGAATCATTCCGTAATTTTCACCGAAAATGTTGAAATACGGCAAATACGCTTCAGTCGGTTTACCGTCGTTAGCACTGAATTTTCTTTCAATAAATGATAAATCCTTTTTTATAAGCGAAAAATCGCTTGCTGCAGTATCGCTGCCCATAGAATAATATACTTCTGCATCACCCGTTGAGAATGATGAATCAAGAGCATAGAAATCGGTGATTACTCCAGAATTTTCTGAACCGGTATTTTTTATATAAACAGTCCATTGAACGCTTGCGTTCTCTTTGAATTCAGTCACCTCAACCGTAACCTCAAGACCTTTATTATCATTGGTCAGAACAATATATTCTGTTTTTCCGCCTTGGTATACGGAACCGATTTCGGGTGATTCCGTCAGAAGTTGTTCCCATTCATCGGGATTGAATTCTTCGCCGTCAAGCTTGAAAGTGAATGGATATTCACCGTTATCTCCAAAGAAATTATCGCTGAGCCACTGTGAACAACGATTTTTTTCTTCATCGGTAATATTCATTTCATCTGCAGTAACGGTATCAAATTTAACATTCTTTTTATAATCAAGTGCTCTTATATTTTCCATATTGAGAACAACTCCCCCTGCAAAGGAAACTCCGAAATAAACAATCGCAAGAAGAACATTCAAAATTCTATGCTTATTTTTTGCTTTTATAATGAATGTAATTAAAAGAAGTATTGCGGATAATCCGAAAGCAAACGAAAAAGCCAAAATGACAACATCGTCGTTATCGTATCC
>JAZSCL010000175.1:0-9373 GCA_045602905.1 Acutalibacteraceae bacterium | reverse complement strand
TCGTTTGGCGATTCGTTTATATGCAAGGGTTGAAGGCGAAAATTCACCGGGAATTGTGCCCGTAACGGAGCAGTAGCCAACATTGATATCCCTCGGAACTATGCCGAGAAGCTGAACACCCGTTTCATCTATGCATTGGTCAATGTTGAGGAGTTTTTTCTTGCAGACGGGCTTGACTTCAAACATATTTATGACAAGACGGACATCCTCAATCTTCAGTCTGCGGAGCTCGTCAAAGGCTCTTGAGCAGCTTCGTACACAAACGCTGTCGGGAGTAGAGAGAACGATTGCTCTGTCTGCGGCTGATGCGGCGAGCTGAAATCCTCTGTCGATTCCTGCGGGACCGTCAAGCAGAATGTAGTCATAATCTTCCGAGAAAGACTTGAAAAGAGCGGAAACGGCTTCGGGAGTGAAGTCATCATAAAAGCTTCTGGGGGCGGCAATCAGGTCGATATCGCCTTTGATTAAAGCTTGCTCACGGTTGCATTGCTCAAGAATGAGGTCGCCCCAGTCAAAAACAACATTTTCGGTTACACCGAAGAGCAAATCGAGGGAGCGCAGACCGATATCACAGTCGATGGCGAGAACTTTTTTGCCCATGGCGGCAAGTGCCCTGCTGACACCCGTTACAAACGAGGATTTGCCCGAACCGCCTTTGCCCGAGGCAACAACTATGATTTCTGCCATGATTTTGCTCCTTTCGCTGTATAAAATGAAAAATTAAGGTTCGCTTTGCGACTTGTCTCCCTTTCAAGGGAGGATGTCACCACTACTTTGGTAAAATCGGTTTTATTTGTAGGGGTCGATGCTCACATCGACCCTATAAATTTTAAAGAATATTGAATAGATAAGAAATAACAAATAATGCAGAATTTATCTGTATACTACACTCCGCAAAAGCTGATTCCCCCCTGCCAAACCCATGCACGCCACTTCACTGATTTAAAGTATTAAAAAGCGGTTAGGGGTGGGAATGCTGTGGGATTTTATTTCTTAAAACGGTCTTAAACGACGACCTATAAAATAACCAATCAAGCCACCAACAATAAGAAAAATAATAACCACTAAAATTATATTTTTTAACATTATAATTCGCTCCTGAACTTACCACTTTACTTCACTGAATTTTAATTTAAAACAATTACGCATTGCGAATTTCGCATTGAATTACGGAATAAGAGTATTTTCAGGCTGGAAATGAGCCATTTTATCGTTCTGACCGTAGTAATAATCAACAATATCCGCAACAACGGGGGCAACGAATGCGCCCGAAGTCATACCTTCGCCGACTACGGCTACGGCAATTTCGGGATTGTCGAAGGGTGCGAATGCAATAAGGAAACCGTTGTTAATCTTAACGGAAACACCGTCAAGACGGCGGATTTCCTGCGAAGTACCGGTTTTTGCGGCAACCTTGACGGGAAGTCCGGCAAAATATTTTGCACAGTAGCCCGTTGTGCCAACCTGATACATACCCTGCCTTACAAGGTCAAGTGTTTCCTTTGAGACACCCGTATTGGAGAGCACCTCGGGTTTTGTTTCGAGAATTGTTTGAGAATAATCGTGGGATTTGATGCTCTTCACGAAATGGGTTTTGTATCTTGTTCCGCCGTTTGCGATGGCGGCGCAGTAGTTTGCAAGCTGAATGGGTGTGAAAAGGTTGCCTGCCTGTCCGATTGCGGACTGAATTGTGTAACCCGGAAGCCACTGCTGATTAAGGGTTGCACGGTATTCGGGAGAATCGAGAACACCTGATGCCTCGGCTATCTCACAGCCCGTTTTTGCTCCGAGACCGAAAAGAGTTCTGTATTCATTCATCTTTTCAATGCCGAGAAGTCTGCCGACCTCGTAAAAGAAGGTGTTGCAGGATTCGTCGATTGCGTTGACAACATCAACATTGCTGTTATCATGTGACTGCTCGCATTTGAAATGCTGATTAAGATAAACATATGAGCCGCTGCAGTGAATACGGGTTGTTTCGTCGATTACACCCTCTTCAAGGGCGGCAATAGCAACGGAAGGCTTCATTGTTGAGCCCGTTGCATAGGTTGAAAGAAGAGCTCTGTTCCACAGGGGCGAGCCGGGGGCTTCGTTGAGAGCCTCAACATTTTCGCTGTAGGTTGAAATATCATAGGTGGGATAGGTTGCAGAGGCAAGAATTGCGCTGTCTTTGCAGTTGAGAACAACAACTGCGCCTGCACTTTCAACCATGTTACCCTTGTCGCCTGCATAATCCCACAGAGCCTTTTCAAGAGAATCGGCTGCCACCTTCTGGAGACCTGCATCGATTGTGAGCACAACGGTATTTCCGTGTACGGGCGGAGTTGTGATTTCGGTTGTGCGGTTGCCGTTTCCGTCGGTGTAGATTGTTTCTTCGCCGTCGGTGCCCTTAAGATATTTCTCCATGGCAAGCTCTATACCGCTTTTGCCGATAAGGTCGGTCATGCCGTAGCCTTCTTCCTTCTTTTCGGCGTATTCATCGGCATCAATCGCACCGACTCTGCCGAGAATATGGGGAGCAAGAGTGCCGTCGGCATATTCTCTGACGGGCACAACCTCATAGTCAACACCCTTGAAATAGTTGCTGTTTTCTTTTATCTTTGAAACAACTTCGTCGGTTACATCAACTGCGAAGGTGTAGGGAGTTCCGATTCTGAAATAAGACTTGACCATTCCGTAACGCACCGAGCCGATTTTTCTTGCGGTTTCGGGAACGTAATTCTGAAGGTCATATTCATCGATAAGCGCATTGAAGCAGTCATCGGCGGTTGCGTAGTCATTGAGATGAAGCATGTCCTTGCTTTTCATTTCGGCAATAAGTTCGTCACTGTCGGGTCTGAAGGCAATAACACCGTTTGCATCGAAAACAAGGGGAATTTCGTCAATCCATTCGAGTGAATAACTTTCGAAAAGAGAAATAAGAGACTCGATAACGGCATTTCTTTCTTCATTTTTTGAGGGGAAATAAGCCGCATCGAAGATGATGGAATAGCTCTGATTGTTATATACAAGCGGTTTGCCGTTAACATCAACGATTTCGCCTCGGGGAGCTTCGATTGAAGCAAAGTTTTCGCTAACCGAGGAGCTTGCGGCATCGTATTCGGGGCCGTCGATGAGCTGAATCTTAACAAGATCAAAGCTGAAGAATACAAGGAAAGCAATAAGCACGCACACGGAAATGATGCGTCTTTTTGATGTTATTTTAGCGTGCATTTAATTACCTCCTTTTTATTATTGTGTAGGGTTCGATGCCCACATCGAACCTGCAAACTCAGATAATAGATGTTTATGAGTGGATTTCAGTTAATTTTGCGGCGGCTTGGGTCAAGCTGCCCTACCTTGGTTGGTGTTTTGTTGAATTAATTATCAACCGAAAATTTCTTTTCCACTCCGAGCACGATGAAGAATGCAACGGGGATAAAGAGCATGGTGTAGAAAACCGACGGCAGGTAATAGCGGAAAAACATGAAGGGTGCGTTTTCGATATTGCCTGCAATGAAGCTGAAAAACCAGTATCCGACATTATAAAGAACCGTTGCCAGAGTTGAAAGAATCATTGCGGTTATAACATTGTTACGCATAATTGTGTTGATAAGAGTGCCGCAGAGGAATCCGACGGTCATCAGATAAAGAGCGTTGAAGCTTGCTCCCGAGGCGGTTATATCCCAGAGCGCACCTGCGAAAAGTCCGAGAATCAGACCCCATATATCACGCTCATACATCGCAACGCACACCACTGCGGGAATAAGCAACAAAGCCCTGACGCCGAATATTTGCGGAAAGAAGCCGTCTGTGTTCTGAAGAACAGACAGCACAAGCAAAATCAGTGCAAGGCAGAGTCTGCGGAATATCAACTTTTTGCGTTGTGTTTCAAGTGTCATAATTTAAATTAATATTATAATTCGCAATTCGTAATTCATAATTAAGGTTGCCTCACGAACAGATTTATATATAAATGGGTACGGGTGAAACCCGTCATTAATTGCGCATTACGCATTTCGCATTGCGAATTGAAATTATTCGTTCTGTCCGTCAAAGGATGTAATGATGAAAACATCGGTGAGGTCGGAAAAATCAACGCCGGGCTCAATAATAGCACTTGCGGAGATATCAACCGTCCCGTCAATAACATCAACTATGTTTCCTATAATCAGGTCTCTGGGATATATTCCGCCGACGCCCGATGTGCAGACTATTCCGCCTGCGGTAACGGATGTTGACGACGAAAGACCCGGCATATGGCATCTGTTTTCCTGCGCAAGGGCAACCGTTGAGGTAACGAAGCCCAGGTCACGGGTTCTGACCTCGTATGCACTGACATTAACCTTGGGATTGAGGATTGTGTTGACTCTGCACTGTGTGGGAGTTACCGATGCAACAACACCGACAAGATATCTGCCGTAGATGACGGGATCGTTGACGCTGATATCATTAAGCGAGCCTTTGTTGAGAGTAAACGAGCCGAGATTATCCGCCGCATCTCTGCCGATAACCGCAGCCTCGGCAAAAACATAGTCGGAATGTTCTTCCTTGATGCCCAGAAACTCCTGATACAGCTCGTTTTTGCTGCGTATCTGCTCGAAATCAACAAGCTGCTCGGTGAGTGAGTCAACCTGTTTTTTAAGAGCCTCAACCTCGTTTGCGAGTGCCGTTGAGGATTTGAAAGAGATTTTCGCATCGGAAAATTCAGCCGCAACACGGGACGAAATCCGTGAAAGCGGACCGAATACAATGCTTGTTACGCTTGTCAGCGGAGATGCACCGCTGCGAGAGGTAACGGCGAATACCGACCCTGCGAGGAGTGCAGCCGCAACAACCGCAAATATTTTAAAAGCGGCGCTTTTGAAAAAGCGTATCATAGGATTAGAGTCTCCTTAGATGTATTTTTTATTTCCTGCAACGCTGAGGGTGTCATTTTCAAGGCAGATACCCGTGCCGTCGGCAACGCAGTCAAGCGGATTGTTTGCAACGATAACGGGAATCTTTGTTTCTGCGGCAATGAGTTTATCAAGACCTCTCAGAAGTGCGCCGCCGCCCGTGAGCATGATGCCGTGGTCGATGATGTCTGCGGCAAGCTCCGGAGGAGTTTTTTCAAGAGTGGATTTAACGGAATCAACAATCATCGAAACCGTGTCTGCCATAGCTTCACGGATTTCTTCGCTTGTGATATCAACATTCTTGGGAAGACCGTCCATGAGGTTTCTGCCCTTGATGTTGATAGTGCCTTCACCCTCATAGGGATAAGCAGAGCCGATTTTGACCTTGATATCCTCAGCCGTTCTTTCGCCGATAAGGAGATTATATTTTTTCTTGATATAAGCAATGATGGCTTCATCGAAGTTATCGCCCGCAACCCTTGCGGAGTTGGCGGTAACAACGTCGCCGAGTGAAATAACTGCAACCTCGGATGTGCCGCCGCCGATATCAACAACCATGCTGCCCGTTGCCTCGCTTACGGGGAGACCCGCACCGATAGCGGCAGCCATAGGCTCTTCGATAAGGCTGACATATTTTGCACCCGCACTCTTTGCGGCATCATAAACAGCTTTTCTTTCAACCTCGGTAACGCCCGAAGGAATGCAGATAAGAACTCTGATGCGTGAAAAAGGAGAGCGTTTGGTTGTTCTTTTGATGAATGCGGCAATCATCTCGGCAGTTATTTCGAAATCGGCAATAACGCCGTCTTTAAGGGGACGGACAGCCGTAATCGAGCCGGGAGTTCTGCCAATCATTTCCTTGGCTTCCATGCCGACGGCAACTACTCTGGGAGGATTGCTTTTCTGGTCAACGGCAACAACAGACGGCTCGCGGATAACGATGCCCTTGCCCTTGACGAAAACCAGAGTGTTGGCAGTGCCTAAATCTATACCGATATCCTGTGTGAAAAGCATAGACATTTCTCCTTTGTGAAATGTGTAGGGGTCGATTCCCACACCGACCCTGTAAATTTTTAAAGAATAGAGAATAAATAATAGATAAGGGTCGCTCCGCTCCGATTATATATTGATTCGCAAAAGCTTAAAATATAATGGGTACGGATTTGATTCAATTAAAGAATAAATTCGATTGTGTTGAGGATGCTGAGAATTTCGTCGAGGTTTTCGCCGAAGTTTCTGTCTGAATTAAGAGCAACGGAGAAGGTTGTGTTGTTGTGCTCAAAGAAGATGTAGCCCATGAAAACCTGCTTGCCGCCAACATCGGGTGCGAAGCCTGAAACATAGTGTGCATCCTTTTCGCCAACCTTGACAGCCTTGTTTTCGTGAACAACGTTTGAAGCAAGCTTCATCATATTATCGATATATGCCTGTGAACCCTGAACAACTTCGTCAAATTTCTTATCGCCTGCGGTGATAATCTTAATCTGGTCTTCGGTGCCGTCTCTTCTGATGATGAGGTCAGATGAGGTTTCGTAGTCAGACCAGCCGTCGGGGATATTGATTGCGTAGTCGGGGCATTCGATTCTTCTGCCGAGAACGATGGGTCTTTCGATAGCAACTGCGTTTGTCATAAGCTCGCCGTTGTCATCCTTGACGTTTCTGCCGTTTTTGTCTGTTACAAGAACAACAAGGTTGCCCGCTTCATCTCTCTTGATTCCGCCGTCTTCGTTTGTTACTGCGGCATAGCTTTCCTTTGAGTCGCTGATGATGAATCCGCCCTTAAGCTTGGGTTTGCAGGCGGTGAAAAGGGTGAGAATAAGAACGAATGTGAATATAACAGCAAGATATTTTTTCATGGTGATTTTCCTTTCTTTATCCGTTAAGAGCCTTGAATGCGTCTTTGTTGTTTTTATAGAGAGTTTTGTAAACTTCATAGTTACGGTCATGAACAGCCTTGTTTTTGCTGTTGGGAATGAAGGTTTTCTTTGCGGGGATGAGCTTCTTTGCGTGCGAAACATCCTCGAGAAGTCCGAGACCGACAGCCATAATAACCGCCGCACCGACTGCACCTACATTCTGAGGACTGTCAACGGTTTCAACAGTTCTGTCGGTAACATCGGCAAGAATCTGGCAGGTAACATCCGAAAGAGCGCCGCCGCCGACGAAGCGGATAACGTTTGAAGTGTGGATTTTCTTATCCTGAGTTTCGAGGAACCATCTCATATGGTAGCAAACGCCCTCAAGCACTGAGCGGATAAGCTCTGTTTTGCCGACATCGAGGCTGATGTTGAAGAACATTCCCCTTGCGTTGGGGTCTTCAAACGGACAGCGGTTGCCGTGAAGCCACGGGGTGAAGATAACTCCCTGACTGCCTGCGGGGATTTCGTCAACAACCTTTGAAAGATAATCGTAAAGGCTGGTGTAGATGGTTTCGTCGGATTCCGCAACATCGGTTTTGTTCAGGAAGATACCGATTTCGTCAAGTGCAAGGTGGTCTCTGACCCATTCGAGGCACTTGCCGGCGGTTTCAAGCTCAGCAAAGTAGTTGAAGCTGTCTTTCTGTGCGCCTACGATTGCCGCAATCATAGCCGATGCATCAACAACGCTCTTGTCAACAACCGTTGAAACCCAACCTGATGTGCCGTTGTAAACATGGGTTTCGCCAAGCTCAACGCTGCCTGCACCAACGCCGATGAGAGATGCATCTCCGCCGCCGCCGAAAACGGCTGTGCCTGCTTTGAGACCAAGCTCAGCAGCGGCTTTTTCGGTGAGAGTGCCTGCCATATCGGTGCATTTTATGATTTCGGGCATATGGTCGGGATTAACGCCGAGAAGCTTGCAGATAGTTTTGCTGAAGCCTTCCTTGCCCTTGCGTATGTCATAAAGAAGAGTACCGAATGCGGAGTCCGGAGTCATTGTGAATTTATCCGTCATGCGGCAGATTATGTAATCCTTGACATCGAGCCATTTGTAAACACGCTTGAAGTTTTCGGGCTCGTTGTCCTTGACCCAATTGTATTTCCATACGGGGTCTTTGACGCTTGCGGAAACAGCACCCGTGATAATCAGCGAGGGAATAAGCTTGAAGATATTTGCGCCTGCAATCTGAATTCCGTTTGCGATGCCCTCTTTAATCTGTTTCTTTGCACGCTGGTCCATGTAGCTGAAGGCTCTGTGTACGGGTTTGCCGTCACGGTCAACGAGCACAAGACCCTGCATCTGAGAGCAGAATGAAATACCCTCAACCTGCTCGGGTTTTATATCGCAGTTGGCAAAAATTGTTTTGGTTGTTGAGCAGATAGCCGACCACCATTCGTCGGGGTCCTGCTCTGCGCCGCCGTCGGGCATGATGTAGAGCTTATAGCCCTCCATTGCAGCACCTACGAGCTTGATTTCATTTTCAATTTCAAAAAGACAGGATTTAACGCCGGTTGTTCCGATATCGTATGCGATAACATATTTTTTACTCATGTTTCCTCCCGAAATCCGATGCAAGGCATCTGTTTTATTATATTACAAAAATAACAAAATTAATTAACGAAGTGTGACGGAAAAATAAATTTTAATGAAAAATAAAGGGTAGCTTGATGTAAGTGAAAAGTTAATAGTTAAGGGTCTGCGACGCAATTGTATATTGCTCCGCAAAAGCTGACATTATAATAAGTGCGGGTGAAACCCGTCATTAATTACGCATTACGCATTGCGAATTACGAATTTTCAGAAATTTTACAGCAATCAATCCATTCAATTGCTTCTGAGCATTCAAAAAGCTCGTTGCAATTCAGCTCAACGGCACTGCTTGCACTGCCTGCTGCGGGAAAAACGGTGTTGAAACGCTTCATTGATTCATCGAGATAAACCTTTACACCCTCTTTGACAGCAAACGGACAAACTCCGCCGACTGCGTGACCCACAAGCTCAATTGCTTCGTCGGGGGACAGCATTTTAGCCTTGAAGCCGAAGAAATCCTTGAATTTGCGGTTATCGATTTTTGCATCTCCTGCGGTAACAATCAGAAGTGCACCGCCGTCGGGATACCTGAATGAAAGGGTTTTTGCAATTCTTGCGGGGATAACCCCCACAACCGCCGCCGCAAGCTCAACCGTTGCAGAGGATTCGGTGAATTCACGCACCCTGCCCTCTAATCCGAATTCACGGAGATATTCTTTTACCGATTCAACTGACATTTTATCATTCCTTTGGGCATAATAACACACTATTACCCTATTATAATAACATTATAATTATTTTTTATTATAATTACAAGAGTAAATATAAAAATATTTTAGCCGATGCTATCAGTCTGTAAAAAGAAAAACGGCACAGTTCCGAAGAACCGTGCCGTTGATTAGGTTTTAATTAGTCAGCCTTGGGAGCATAGAGGTCCTTAAGACGAAGGAGGTGTTCATATCTCTCAACTGATGTCTTCTCTGCAAGAGCGAAGAGTTCTTCTGCTCTTTCGGGGAATGAGCGAGTGAGTGATGAATAACGAGCTT
>JAZSCL010000174.1:0-24957 GCA_045602905.1 Acutalibacteraceae bacterium | reverse complement strand
CCTTCCTTAACCTTAACCTTCCATTCAAGAAGCCATTCATCTGAGGTGAATACGTTCATGTATGCAAGGTCTGAGTTTGTTGTATCCTTGGTCCACTGGTTCATAGTGATATCAAGGGTTGCTGTGTCTACATCAAGTTCGCAATAGCCGTTCTTGATAACTGAAACGCCGTTTGCGGTCTTTGATGTAAGCATGTGATAGAGCTGCTGATCTGCAACCATGGGATGGTTTGCATTCTCAATAGCACTTTCGTTAAGTGTTTCATAACCGCCGCTGAGTGCGGGTGTATCGGTACAGATTGTTACATCGAAGAATGAGTTATCATATGCGGTGTAAGGCATACTGTTACCGATGAAAAGGTCAGACTTGATGTAAAGTCTGTAGTAAATCCAGTCACCGGGCTGTACATAATAGTCGGTGAGAACAAGATTACCGCTGTCATCCATTTCATAAGCTTCTTCGCCGAGATAGATGAACTTATCATATTCAGCTTCAATAGCATCATATGACTTAACCATTGATGTTCCTGCTGCAGCAGAAGCCTTGGGAGCAAAAACACCAGCTACGCCTGAAAATACACTAAGCACCATAACAAATGCCATAAGTGCACTCAAGCTGCGTTTGAATGTTGACATTAGCTCATTTTCCTCCTTTTTATATTGAATACTTATCTAAAGTATTTAATTACCAATATCAGGTTTTAGAGCCCGGTATAACCCACATCGGTTGTGGGTTATACCGTAAAATGATTTATGCGTCGGGTTTTATCAATCAGATATTAGAGTGTGTCACCGTAAATCTGGTCGATAACTGCGTTGGAGATACCAACATCTCGTGCGATACC
Source organism: Acutalibacteraceae bacterium (assembly GCA_045602905.1). GTDB lineage: Bacteria > Bacillota > Clostridia > Oscillospirales > Acutalibacteraceae > CAG-177. The sequence continues at coordinate 24,113 of JAZSCL010000174.1, read as the reverse complement.
ACGGTCGGTGTCGTCGATTGAGTAGTCGAGGTTGATGTCACATGCCCAACCTGCTGCCTTCTTGTTGAGGCTGTCATCCCACTGGAAGTCATAACCGGGAACCCAGTTAGCTGCACCAAGGATTTCGTTAGCGTCGTCTTCGTTAACAATACTGTCACCGTTAACGTCACCACGGATAACGATCTGATATGTGTTCTGAACTTCGCCATCAGCATTGAGAATCTGGATTGTTGAGCCTGTTGCATAACAACCGTAATCTGTTGTTTCTGCATAAAGAGTTGCGTTTTCAAATGTGCCGAACATAGCCATTACTTCGTCTTCTGAGTAGATGTTAGCACCGAAACCAACGATGAATGCTTCAACGGGTGTACCGTCGGGAAGTGTGGGAGCAAGTACGTCTGTACCTTCTGTATCGAGTGTGGGAATGAAGGATACAGTGTAGTCCTGGTCAAAGAACATACCGGGATCTTCTGTTACGAATTCAACAACAACATCTGCTGCTGCTGCAGGAGCAAGATTTGCCTGTGCTTCTTCAAGTACTGTTGCGATTTCGTCGATGTATTCCTGATCGCCTGAACCAAGGTCTCTGTCGAGATCCTTTGCTGCATTGTATGCATCAAGGAATGCCTGATATGAATCCTCTGAATATGCTGACTGATCAGCTGCTGATGTACCGTAGGTAAGAATTACGCCTTCTGCTGCTGCGATAGCTGTGTCAAGCTTGTTGTAGCTAGCGCAGGTTTCAAGCTTCTTCCATGAGTGCATAAGCTGAGTTGTTGCCTCGTTAACCATTGAAGGTCTGAGGTTGGGTTCGCCATTCTTGAGAATATCTGTTGCAAGAACCTTTTCTGTGAATGTCTTAGCATTTACATAGTTCTCGTAGGATTCTGCTGTGTAGTTTGAAGCAGGAAGGATTTCTGCATTTGTTACGCAGAGGTCATATACCTGCTGGAGTTTGGAGGTGTCTGCCTGAAGTCTGATAAGACGGCTACCTGTGAGGTTGAGCATATGGATAGCATATGTTTCTTCGATGGAGCCGATAACGCCTCTGTTTGCAACTGCTTCCTGATATGCAAGAACTGCATCGTTGTATGCACCGATTTCTTCGTTTGAAGGCTCATAACCCTCTTCGAAGGGAGCGGGTACGAAGAAGTTCTGTGAGTTAAGGAGATCATGAACGCGGTCTCTTGCGCCTCTGTACTTGTTATAAGTGTGAGGAACATAGTCACGCATACCGAAGTGGATGTAATCGTCTTCGTAATATTCAATGTCTACCTTATAGGGACCGTCATTACCGTTAACTACGTCGTAGTTAAGGCCGCTGTAGTTATTGATAGCTGCTTCAAGTCTTGTTGTACCTGCGTTGAGTGCGAAGGGTTCAAGAGCATCGATAGCATCCTGAAGAGCTGTTGCAAGTTCTTCATACTTATTCTCATAAGCATTTGAAGAAGCTGCGATCTTGGACTGGAAGTTTGTGCCTACCTTGGGTTCAAGAACGAGTCTTGCTGCGTTCTTAAGAGCTGTTGTGTAGTTTGTGAAGAGACCTTCTACTGCACCTTCCTGTGCTTCACGGTCGTAGTTAGCAAGCTGTCTGTTAGCTGAAACCGATCTGTTGAAGAGTGATTCAAGGCCGAAATCATCATAAAGATGGATGTTTGTTGTTACGGTGTGGTTTGTGCCTGCAACATTGATTGTTGTTGTTGCTGAGTATGCACCGTTGGGAACACCGCCGTTATCGAAGGGAGCTTCTGTAACCTTGATGGGATCGCCGTTTTCGTCAAGGATAAGTTCGCCGTTTTCGTCTGTCTGATAGTATTCTTCAAATCTTTCGAAGCCTTCTACAGCTACGAAGGGGTTGAGGAAGTAAAGACCGCCTTCACCTGTCATGCTCTGTGAGAGCTGAGCAGCGTCAGTGTTCTTAATAAGGAAGGGATATGCTGTGGAGCTGAAGCTAACATTTGTGATTGAGGATGTGCCTGTTGCACCGCTATCTGTATCACCGATACGGATGCTGTAGCTGTTGATATCATCAAGGTCATCACCCTGTGAAAGGTAGATTGATGATTCATACTTAACTTCGCGGCCATTTACGGGATCAACTTTTTCGATAGCGTCGTCGTCCTTGTCAGCTGTACCAACATATGCGAATACTGTCTTTGAAAGTGCTGAGGGAGTGATTGATGAACCGTCTTCACCCTTAACAAAGTAGTTAACTGTGAATTCGATAAGCTGACCTGCTGTGAGGTTACCGTTAAGAGTAACATCTACTGAGTCACCACCCAAGATGGTTAAGCCCTGAGTAAGACCTGCAGGTGTGAGAGCCTTTGTATCATTACCTGATGCATCATATGTTTTAACATTGAATGTATCAATTTCATATGTGTAGAGGTTATCCTGAGTTGTGTTACCGTTCTTGTCTGTGTAAGCAGTGTTGATACCGCTTGAACCGTTAACAAGCTGGAACTTGGGTGTGCCGCCGTTAGCATCGATGATTGTGGGAATATAAATTTCCATCTCTTCGAATTCCTGGTCTTCGCTGAGACCGAGAAGCATACATGCGAGAGGAAGACCTACTTCAGCGATGTAAGCGCCTCTACCCTGGAGAGTTGCACCTGTTGATGCTGTGAATGACTTTGTGCCGAGAGTTCTGATAAAGTCGCTGAGCATCTGACCAAGAAGTTCGTTGTTGAGGATAGCATCGATTGAGCCCTTAGCCTGGAATACGCCGGGAGCAATGAGATTGAAGATGTTCTCAAGGAGATCGATGATGATCTGAACGCCGTTCATGGTTGCGAAAGCACCGGTTTCATTTCTTGCAAAGATTTCTGCAAAGTTTGTAGCGTCAAGATAATAGATGGGCTTGAGAATGTAATCAAAGATGAATGCCTTTGATACATACTGCTGTGAAGCGATTTCGTCTGAAATCCAGGGATCACTGCCGGTCTTGATGGGAATGATAGAATTGATAAGAGTATCAAGATCAGTCCATACATCATTAACGTTGTGAGCTGCTGCATTGTTATCATCAAGGATGAAGTCGGGTGAAAGGATTGCGCCGTATGTTGAAATTGCCCATGTTACGATCTGAACAAGGTTGGTTTCATAGCTGCCGTTGTCACCCTGATACTGAAGGAGACCTTCGCCTGCAACGGGATCGTTACCTTCTGCGGGAACCATATCGAAGCCCTGGTTGAGGTTGTAAACTGCGATGTCGAAGAGGATGTCAAGCATCTTTTCTACAACTGCATCGTAGTATTCTTCAGTTGTTGCATAGTCTGAAAGAACGGGCTTTGTGTATGTGTACTGGGGAATATCCTGCCATGCAAGCTGTTCAACAGCTCTGTAAGCAACGTCAGGAGCATTTGTGTAGGTATCATCAACATAGATGTAATCTACTGAGTTGTTGAGGATTTCTCTCATGATGAGAGCAACAACTTCCTGCTTACCCATTGCGTTAACTTCGTCAACTGTGGGACAATCAAAGCTGTCGCTGAAGAAGAGACCGCCTGTTACGTTGATGATGTACTTACCAACGTTGCAGATGTTGTCGAAGAGCTTTGCGTTGCCCTGGCTGTAATCCCATTCCCACTTGTGAATTACGCCTGCACCTGCATCATAATTGTTTGTACCGATGTTCTTGAGGAAGTCGCCGAGGATTGTGTTGAAGTTATCAACAAATGTTTCACCTGCGGGGATTGTTACCTTCTGAACATAGTTGTCATATTTGAAGAGCTTTGAGATGACTGTAAGGCTTGCGTCGCCGTTTTCAAGATGACCGTCATAACTGGGATCATACTTTTCGTTGGGAACCCATGTCTGAGTTGCCTCATCATATCTTGTTTTGTTTGCACGTTCGTCATAAACGAAACCACATTCCTTACGGAGCCACTTTCTTGTCTGGGTGTTGAGAACAGGAACAAGAAGGTCATTGTATGCCTTCTGCATGAGGTTCTCAATGAAGTCATAACCTGACTTGTTTGTTGTGATGTCGATTGCGCTGTAATCGGGAGCAGGAGCAGCTGCACCGTCAGCAACAACTGCAGTACCGCCAAGACCGATTGTTACCCACTGCTTGTGGTGTACCCAACCATAGTAGTCGTATGTAGCTGTGTTGCAGTTACCACCATCATCAAATTCATAATCTTCATAATCTACATGGCTGTTTGTGTCAACGAAGAGATCGTCAAGCTTTGTCCATGTACCGAGAACAAATTCATTAAGAATGTTCTGGAGTGAATTAAGAGCTGCGTTTTCGTTTGCGGGAGCATACTTTGCAGGAATACGATCGGGGCCTTCATCGAAGTAATCGTATTCGATTGCTCTACCCTCACGGCTGAGACCGTAAAGAAGACCAAGAGCAAGTTCTCTTACGTCGAATACGAAGTCAGCGATGAATGAGTCGAGAATACCAAGATTGAGTGTACCGTTTACGTACTTCTCAACAATACCTGAAAGGTTAGCGATGAAGTCGAGAAGACCGTGAACAACAGCAAGGTCTGTTGAATTGCTTCTTCTTACTGTTTCAATAGGACCGGTGAGGTTAGGTAAAACAGAAGCGTCACCAAGAAGGGGAAGAAGTGAGCTGACGCTGGTAAGAAGTGAATCAACACTGTCAAGTGTTGTGTCAACGCTGCTAATATCAAGGGTACCAATATAAATATTGACTACCAACTTTTCTTTAGCAAGCATACGGTCGAGTTCATCGAGTGCCATTGATGCGTACTGCTCGAGTGTGAATTCAGGAGCGTCAACATCGTTGTAGCTGTCTGCGATGGCTGTGCCCTTATACTCTTCGTATGCACTACCCATTACGGAGAAAGAACCGATGAGCATTGCGAAAGCCATAAGGAGCGAGAGAATGCGGATTGACTTTTTCAAATTGTACACCTCCAAAAAAATTTGCACTTTGAAAAGATTGGGACAAATAAATTTTTGACACGCATTCCGAACCGCCATTATTATAAATTAGTATGGTGGCACGAATGCATTCCGGCCGAGTGTCTTTCTTTATTCATCGCTTCAGATACGCCCATTATCTGAAGAAATGCAGCCGAAATCTCAAAATTTATGTATCCATAGCGTACTTCCTCTGCAAAATGCTCTATAATAGGCATAATTACAGATGGAAAACCACTATATGGTCATATTAACTATAACCAAAATCGGCTCCGATGTCAACGATTTTCAATTTTGATTTCATATTTTGTTAACAATTCACAATTAGAAGGCGAGATTTTTGGTGATTTTGTATTCATTTTTTGTGACAATCCGGAACATACGAGTTTGAGCAGCGTGTAAAGCATATATACTTTACAAAACTGGCAATTTATTTGAATCCTTACTTCTGCTCGATACAAGCATATATATAAAATGTATAGTAAATATGTATATAATATGCCCTCATAAACCCTGAAATCCGCATTATGTAAAGTTGTTGCACTTTACATAATGCGGATTTTTTGATATCTTCTTTATTCCGTATAACACCAAAAACCATAATATTTTTGAAAGATTTTCAAGCTTCAATAATTATAAGCTGTCAATATTTATCGATTCTAATTAATTTTGGTGATTTGTATCTTTTTGTAAAGCCATATGCATTTACAATTACTTGTTCATATACTTGTCAACCGTTCTGTAATACCATGCTGCTGATCCCGTAAAATGAGTCCATCCTGCTCTTCCTTCAATATCCTTTCCATAGGATACATCACCCGCGAGAACATACGGTTCTGCTCTGTAGCGAAGTGCTTTTTTCTCATTTTCATAAAAACTCAGCGGATTGATTGCATCCATAAGCTTTTCCGCTTCTTTTTTCATGCCTTTTTCGAACATTGCAGCCGCTAACCACACAGCAGCATGGGTATACTGACCTCCGTTTTCTCTGATTCCATTCGGATATTCGGCGATATATCCTACATTCTGAGCATCTTCTTCGGCAAATGACGGAGAAAGAAGCCTTATAACTCCCCTTTCCTCATCAAACAGATAATCATATGCTGTTTTTAAAGCTATCGCAGATCTTTCATTTTCTCCCAAACCGCAGAAAACAGAAAAAGCCTGCGGCAGAATATCAATATAATCTTTATCAGCTTTAAAAATCTGATTTCCGTCAATTATTCTGGCATATCTGTCTCCCTGCCACGCAACGCATTCAATTCTTTTCCTCATTTCAACAGCAATCCGTATATACTCTTCGCTTTTTTCTTTTAATCCAAACGATGAGCACAAAGATGACATCTTTTCAAGAACAATTATCTGAAACATTCCGAGCCATACACTTTCTGCACTGTTATTAATACCTATACGACTGAATCCGTCATTCCAATCGCATGAACCGATAAGCGGTAAACCGTTTTCGCCAAAATTCAGCGAAATATCAACCGCTTTGATGCAATGATTCAGGATTGTATCCTTATATTCGGTTCTTTCAGGTGTGAAATATCTCTCATTTTCATTTTCGGAAAGAACTTCACCTTTCAGATACGGAGTTTTAACACCGAAAATCGTATTATCCCCTGTTTCTTCTGCATATTTGATACAGACAAACGGTAACCACAGCCTGTCATCACTGCAACGGGTTCTCACTCCTTTTATAATCTGCTTTTTATTCAAAATTACATGCCACCAGTGTAATACATCACCTTGTTCGAACTGTACTGATGAGCAACGGATAATATGACGCCTTGTTATCTTTGGCTCAGTTTTCAAAAATGCAAGACTGTCCTGAAGCTGATCACGGAATCCATAAGCACCGGAGCACTGATAGAACCCTGTTCTGCCATAAAATCTGCTTTGTTTTATCTGAGAATACAGAAATGAATTGCAGAACAAGTCTGCCTTTTTATTATCCGTATGAAAAATGGTCGGTTGAATTTGTTTTTTTTCAAAATCACATACTTCAGGCATTAATAAAGCAGATTTTTCGGTTGCACCCCATGACAAAAAGAATGAATCGGTTCTTTTTTCACCCTGTCCGAGAGCGATTTTCTTGCCAACGGAAACACAATCAATTGCTGACTTTCTGTCATCATTAAGAAATCCTTCGAAGAAACATTTTCGGGACATACAGACATAATCAGCTGCACCGTCACAGGTTAACGCCGAAAAGCCGTTAATTTCCGCATATGATGACTCTGTAACCACACCGTTTTCTGTTCTGCTGCATCTGATATTTCCCCTGCTTTTTTCTGATACCCCGAGTACGGGAACGGTGTAATAAACCAAATCAAAGTTTATATTTTTTTCTGATTTATTTTTTGTTTCCACCGTACATTTTTTTGCCATTCCCCTCTCGGGAACAGTTACTGTTACTTCAAATTTTATCTTTTCGATTTCAGCCTTCCACACCGCTTTTTCAGGTGTGAAAGTTGCCCTTCCCAATGCCGTCAGATCATAAAAACGGTTGTTATATTTTATAAAAATCGCTTCATTTTTATTATCTGACATCGTATCGTTACTCCATGGTGTAAGTTTATTTTCACGGGAATTCAGCGCCCATGTAAAGCCCAACGCCTTGTCAGACACCATTGTTCCGAAGCTTTGATTGGCACAAACAATATTCCAAGGTATATCAACGGTTTTTCCTCTGTTTTTAATGGTAATTTTACCGCTTGTAAAGGTATACTTCTTTACAGATTCGTTGTTTTCATTGCCGGTTTTTGTTTCTTTGCTTCTGATAATTTCCAGGGGTCTGAAGTCAGTTTTTTCTTTGTTCAACACATTGCCGTGTGATTTTACGACATGAAGTGCCGTTTCGTTCAAAGCACAGCACTCCCGATAGCTGTGAACAGATAAATCTGCCGTATGAACACCGCCGTTTACCCCATGCATCAGCAAACAATCTTCCTCTTTCAATATCTTTTTTATAGCGTTTACAGCGGTTGATTCATAACCGTTTTCCGATGGGTATGACACCACAAAATCGGAGATAATTCCGCAATTCCTGAGCACTTTATTCAGATAAATATACGGTCTTATGAAGTCCATATTTTCATTTTCATCTGTTTCGGCAAGAATGATCGGATTATTCCCCGAAACACCGAAACTCCATAAGTCATTTTTATTGTAATTAAAGCTTTTTTCTATTCTTTTGCTTCGGTGCATTGCAGGAAAAAGAATCTTTGGCAGAACATGATTTGCTATTGCGTTTTCAATCGTTTCCGAATAAAAAACATTATCCGCATAAACGGTTGAGCTTCTCGATGTTTTCGCTGCTATAAAGCTGTTCAAAGCCTGTTCTTTTGTTTCTTCAACTGCAGTTATAAAATCAAAGCTCTTTTTTTCCTTCGGTTTGATTTCGATTTCAGCAGAAAATGCACAACAGCAATCCGGATTGCCCCTCTCACCGATAAATTCCGTTTTATCTCCCAGAGAAAAAATACCGTACGGTGTTGTCAACACACACTCTCTTGATGATTCATGCAGTATATTACCGTTTTGCACAAATCCGGCAGCTATTGCACATGATTTTCCTGACCTCCTTGTAAACAAAAAGCACTGATTTTCCTCATCCCATTCATCTGTTATAAACAGCTTTGAAAAGGCCGGATGTGCGCTGTATACCGATCTTTTTTCAAGACAAGGGTCAAAATATATCACAAGTTTACCCTTGATTTTCTTTTTTGAGCAAGTGTTTTCAATTGTGAACTGCCTTTTTTCGCAGTTTTTCTTTTTCAAAACAGATGTAGTCATTTTCAGGACTGTTCCGTTTTTCTTAGCGGTATGAATAACTCTGTCTTTGCAGAATTCAGACCTGAATTCTGCACCGGATGAACGGTCAACAGCATTAATAAAAGGTATTTTTTCATTTTCTGTAACAAAAACCGCAAAAAATCCTTTTGGTGATTCAAATAAATCATCCCCGTATGCCGTTATGTCGAGTCCGTCAAAAAGGGTCATACCCGCACCTGTGTCTGTTATGCACAAGCTGAGCCTTCCGTTTGAATATACTGCCGCTTCGGGAGAAAACGGCAACGGATTTTCGGATATCCTGTTTTTTCCTTGTACTCTCTCTCTGATTTGAGGAATTTCTTCGGTTTTTATATCCCTGAACACCTTTGCATCTGTCTGTATTTTCTCTTCGAGCAAACTCCGTGCACCGTTCATGAAGCTGTCCCGCATAAATCTCTGCTGTGTTTTATTGTTATGAAGAATATTCACAACCGAAAGCATACTCATTCCCACATGGTGAGCCATAAAAGAACGGATAACAGAATATTCTCCGTTATTTCTGCTCTTAGTATAATCAACTGCCTCATAAAAACCGAATCTGCCGAAAAGTCCCGATTTTTCAAACTTATCAAGATTCTTCATTGATAATTGCGGTGCTGTTGTAAGAGTAAGGAACGATGAATAGGGAGAAATTACCGTTTCGCTGTTCAGACCTCTTCTTAAACCGAGTTTCTGAACTCCGTGCGCCTTATACTGATAATTCAAGGATGAATCAAAAGCATAAAAACCGCTTTCGGATATTCCGAACGGCAATTTTCCGGCTCTTTTACGCTGACAGTAAAGGCAGAATCTCTGTGATTCATCACAAAGACTGCCCGTGGGCGCCGGAATAAACAGATTAGGCATAAAATACTCAAACATTGTACCTGTCCATGATGCAAGACCCGTATATCTTCCCTGACCTACAAGAATTCTTCCCATTGCACCCCAGTGTTTTTTGGGAACAATTCTGCGTGCAACGGCAAAATAAGCAGTTGTCCGTATTTCACTCATATATAAATCATAGAAACTTTCACTTTTTTTGCCGCTTTTGACATCGATTCCTATATGAAAAAGATTTCTGCGGTTATTGAACAAAGGAGCGAGATTTGTTTCATCAATCAGTTTTTCCGTTCTTGTGATTATCCCTGTAAGTGACGGACATTCGGAAACATATTCCTTGAGACCCTCTTTCAGCACTGTCAGACAACAAAGAAAATTACCGCTGTCAACAGTTGAAACAAAGCCGGGATTCAGAGGCCTCAGAGTTTCCGTGCTGTACCAATTAAGCAGGTTGCCCTCATATTTTTCAAGCTTTTCAATACTTTCAAGGCTCAGATTCAGACGCATTGCAAGCTCTGCAGTGTTTATGAATCCCAAATCCCTTGCAGAAAGAAACGATGTAAGCATTAATCCTATATTGGTTGGCGAGGTGCGTCTTGCAACAACGCTTACAGGAGAAAACTGGACATTATCGGGCGGCAGAAAATTGTTTTCTTTACCGCAAAGCTCCTCAAAAAACCCCCACATTGCCGATGCATATGAAATCAGTTTTTCCCGTTGCTTTTCGCTGAGCTTCTGTTTCTTTTGCTTTATTTTTATTCCGCTGAGAAGGGTAAACAAAATATCAAAAAGAATTATCATGCCTGCCAATCTGTGTATCGGCAAGCCGAAAATCAACAGAAAAAACGACACCGCCACTGACGGAATCAGGCTCAGAATTTCGTTTTTGTTTTTCTCTGCATCGCTTTGGGCGGCAGTTCTCCACTCAAGAAGATTCTTTTTTGTTAGCGTCATTCTGAAAATCGCTTTTGACGCCGCAGAAACACCGGTAAAAGCTTCTCTTGCAGAAAGAACAACGGATAAAAACGCTCTTACGAATCCGTCAAGTGCCGCAGGAAGAGTTTTTGAATAATAAAGCCTTGATACCATTGGAAATCCGCCGCTGAAAAGCTGAGAAAACGCTGAAAACAGATTTCTTGACGACAATGCAAACAACGAAACTACAGCCGCAAATATCCCCTCGTAGCCCTGTATAACTGCAGAAAAGCAGAGTGCAAACACACAGAAAGCAGGGGTAAGACTCCGACGCAGATTATCAAATATTTTATATCTTGAAATGAAATTCAGCGGATTTTTACCGAAAATAAATCCGATATTCTGCCAGTCTCCCCTTATCCAACGGTCAAGACGCTGATAAAACGAGCTTATAGTTTGGGGAAATGACTCCGTAATCTGAATATCGGGCAGATATGCCGCCCTCAGATATCCGCTTTCAATAATATCATGGCTGAGAATTTTCTCTTTTGGCATTTTCTCATCAAGAAGCGTGTAGTATGCATTAACATCAATAAGACCTTTGCCGCAGAATATCCCTTCTCCAAACAAATCCTGATATCTTTCGCTTGTGAGAGTATCATAAGCCGTTATTCCTGCATCTCCCGCCATGAGAGCAGAAAAAAATGTTTTGTTTTTTTCATTAAGCTTGTTTTCGGCTCCCGGCACAAAAATACCGTAGCCTTCAGTTACTCTTCCGTTTCTGATTACCGGTTTGTTTATCGGATGCATTGCAACCGCAACAAGCTCCCTTGCAGAATCGAAAACAAGCCCGGTGTCGCTGTCGAGAGTGATTATATACTCGGTTTTCTCAATTTCCCCGATATCTCCGTGAAGCAAAACAAAACCCTTTGTATTTCCCTTGATTGCTCTGATAAGCTCCGTTATAGCTCCTCTTTTACGCTCCCTGCCTGTAAAAGTATTCTGCGTTTCAGAATACACCCTCGGTCTGACCGCAGCAATAAAACCTGAGCCGTATCTGGAGTTAAGGCGGTCTGTCATTTCCGACAGTGCTTTAATCAGAATTTTATCTTCAGGTTTTCTCGGCATATCCGCAGACCTGAAATCACACAAACAGCAAACCTTGAATTTCCCCATACAGTTGCTCAGATATATCTGCTCCAGATGCTTTTCAAGCTCCGTTATTCTCTCTGCAGAAGGAATAACCGTTGTTACCGTTATGAGTGTATGAGAATTCAACACCCTTTCATCATCAGAGGAAAGTCTCAGAAACCTTTTCGCAGCAATACCGCTGACCGAAATTTTTTCAATCGGATGGCGTAAAAGCTCCCATAAAGGAAAAAGCAGCAGAATCCCGACCCAAAAACTTCCGAAGAAGAAGCCTACCGCAACAGATACCGAAAGAGGCATAATAATCTCCATAAGCAGAAAAAGATATCCTCTTGAAGTATTCTTTCGCTTCGGGATAATATATTCTCCGATATGCTTTCCGTTTTCTTTTGCTTTTCTCAAAATTGCTTTTGCAAAATCAGGCTCTGACATCTTAGCTTTTTCCGCCGCAACGGCAATTCTTTGTCTGTATTCCGCTTTTGATTCTTTATCCATGGAAGAATACAGACATGACGGATCCTCGATAAGGATTTCTTCGGCTGTAAAAAGCTTTTCGCTGATCAAATCAAAATCATATCCGCCCATTTTTCTTAAGGATTCAATTGCATCCGAGAGTTGTTTTTCTCCGCTTTCGCTTCTCATTCTTATGCCCTTTGCAGCTTTATCAATAAGAACACAGGTTAAAACAACGGGCAGATAACGGGTTTCTTTTCCTCCCAATCCCGAAGGCAAAAAACTTTCAATCAGTTTTTCCTCACTGCATAATTTCCCCTTTGAACAGATATGACTGCAACGCTCAAAAAGACCCGGAAGAATCTCCGAGTCCGATTTTCGTTCAGCAGCTTTACAATCGGCATACGCCTGCTTTGCCTGCCTTTCAAGGATATAAAAATTATCAGAAAGCCATTGCGATTTTCCTTTTGAGGCATTGCTTCTGAATGTTCTCTGAGCATCCTTCATCAATGAAGAAAGGCTTTTGTTCATGATATTCAATCCTTTCATTTCCGCCAGAATTTAACCGCAAAAGCACAACATCCCAGCACCGCCGCAGTAACAACAACCTTTTTTGTTATATCCATAACACGAACTGTTTTCATTGCCGTGTTAACAATTCTGAGTGCACTTGTTATCTCGTTCATCTTAACCTCCCGACAGCAACACTCCGTGGGCAACCGCAGGGATTGATTCGCTCTGAAGCGACGATACACTCGACATCAGAGCTCCCGTGCCCACAAAAAGCACTTTTTTCAGTTCACCGTTTTCAATGCGTCTGAGAATATTGGAACACACAACCGCTCCGCTGCAGCCGCATCCCGAGCCTCCCGCACCCACATCCTTCTGGGTTGCCGTATCATAAATCATAACGCCGCAATCCTCGTGAACAGCTGAAATATCAATGTTTTCCTGCCTGATCATAAGCTCACACAGAAGCTCCGATCCCACTGCACCGAGATCACCCGTGAGAATCATGTCATAATCAGAAGGCACGGTATTTGTATCACGCAGAAAATCGGATATGGTGCAACAAGCAGCAGGTGATAATGTCAAGGGTACACCATAATTTTTCTGCATAACAAAAACCACCTCATTCAACGATGAAGTGGCTTGATTGTGTGTTGTGAAGTTTATTATTCGGCCGAAACCTTTTCGGCTGCAGCTCTGCGTTCCTGAAGTTCTGCTTCTACCTGAGCTTTCTGCTCGGGAGTGTATCTGATGAAAAGAAGCGGAATTATATAAAGGAGTGCCGCAACGGCGGGGGTAAGCATAACAAGAGGCCATATCCAGTTTTCGAATGTTGCACCCTGAGTTCCGTAGAATACTGCACCGGGAACATCTTCAACAGCAACATAGCCGATGAATCCGAGAGCCATTGTTGCAAGTCCGCCCGTGATACCGCTTGAAATTTTGGTGAAGAAAGTCTGCATTGCAAAGGTAACGCCTTCCGTACGCTTGCCCGTTTTCCATTCCATATAGTCAACGCTGTCACAGAAGAGAGAGGTCTGGGCAATACCTGCCGCACCTGACGGAATCGAACAGATTGCCATAATACCCATGCCGATAAGCATATTGTTGCCTTCGAAGCCGATAAAGAATGCCGCTACCTTGCCGATAATCGTGCATACCTGAATCAGTATGAGAAGGTTTCTGTAGCCCCTGCAGAGCTTTTTGAGCTTGTCTGCAAAAATCATACCGAGGAAGCTGGGTGCATAGGTGATTGCCGAATAAATTGTTGTTAATCCGAGAGCACCCACAATACCGCCGAAATAGTTATCGGGCAGCATATATTTGAAGAAATATGTTATAAGGTTGTTTCCGAAAGCAAGTGAGCCGAAAAGATTTGCAAGAGTTACAAGCATAAGCATCTTGTTGCTGAACAAAAGACGGAAGCATTCAACAAAGGATGTCTGCTGGGCTTCGGGTTTGAAAAGACGTACTCTTTCCTGTGCGGCATAGCACTTTGCGCTGACAAGAGCACCGCCGAGACCGAATATTGCCGCAAAAACAACTGTCATGAGCGCCAGCGAGCTGCCCGATTTTTTAGCTATCATTTCCATAACCATGGGTATTACTGCGCTGAAAACTCCATAGAAAATCGAACCGATTGTTCTTGCCCACTGAACAAATTTGTCACGCTCATCAGAATCGGGCGATACAACGGCTGTCATGCCCCAGATTGCAACATCCTGCATCGTGTAGGCAATATCCCAGCACAGATACATGATAACGAAATAGCTGACTCTGAGCCACAAAAGATTTTCGGCTGTTGAAAAAACAACAAAAATGAGCACCGTAAAAATACCAACAGGAACAGGTGTGTATTTAAGCAGAGGTCTGAGCTTTTCGCCGTTTTTGAAACGGTGGCGGTCAACTATCGAGCCTATAATGGGGTCGTTGATTCCGTCCCATATTTTCATAAGAAGAAGCAATACCGTAACAACTGCGGGAGGGAACAAGGCGATATCCGTCATAAAATATGTAAAGAACGATGCGCCTATCATGCAGTAAACAATATTCTGCCCTGCAAGTCCCGTCAAAAAGCTGTTTCTTTCTTTTTTGCTGATATGGTTCATAATAACAGAACTCCTTTCAACTGACATACAAGTCAATTATACATTATAATTCAATTTGCCGCAATCCCTTTACAACAAAAATAAATCCGTGCTTTTCCAGATTAATTTTTCGGAATTTGTTACTGTGTTCCCGAAATTATCTTCGAAACATTTATAAGGCTCTGCACCGAGCTTAAGATAAAGACTTTTGGCTTTTTCGTTGCCTTTTACCACGCAGATACTCATTGATTCATAACCAGCTTCAGCGGCATACCTGCCCATGGCTTTTATAAGTGCAGTACCCACTCCCTTGCCCCGTGCTTTTTCATTGACATGGAGTGAATCGAGATACCATGTTCTTTTCAGCTCCTCATCTTCCGCACCTGCGGCAAAGCCGAGAAAAACATCCTCATCAAAAGCCGCCCATATTTTATTTTTGTTTCCGAAAAGATAATTGCTCCATCTGTTTTTTGCGCTCTCAACGGTAAGCGAATTCAGATATTCGTCAGACAGAAGTCCTTTATAGGTTGTTTTGTGGTTGTGAACATATAATTCTGCAATTTCATCAAGATTTTCTTCGGTTGCAAACACAATTCTCACGGTATCACCTGCTTTCACTAAAATACTAACACACAGTTCTTCAAATAACAACAATATTTTCTTTTCGTAAAAGAAAATCCTCTGTACAATGCAATGCACAGAGGACTGAATCTAAAAATAATTACTTTGTAAATGTCATCTTATATCCAAAATCAATTTCATCTGCCCATGTAGGATTGTATTCAGGATCATCGTAAAGACTGAAAAACTGATTTGTGTAGGTTTCTGTTTCACCTGCAAGATAATCAAAAAGCATATCGTATTCACAATAGCCAAAAATTGCATAAAATGTATTTTCGATACCCATTTCGTTGCGCTTATCGTTGAACTGCTTTTCGGTTACATTTTTACCGTCAATCATGAAATCACGGAATGTTGTTGCTGCTCCATTGTCCCAATCAACATCCATTTCTGCATAAAATCTTGTATATTCAACCTTGCCATCCTTAAATGTGTAATATGTTTCGCCGAGGGAAGTCATCTCTTCAGTTTCTTCATTATCAATTCCGAGATAAAGAGTTCCGTCTTCGCCGCGTGCAAATCCTATTGACTGTGAACCGTCAAGAGCACCGTAGGAAGCATGAGGATATGTTCTGAGAACAAGCTCTGCCTTGCCGTTGTTTACTGTGTAAATATCAAGATACTGTGCGTTATAGCTTATTTCATCTTCAAGCGAATAACCGATCATAAGCTCTGGTACGCCGTCAAGATTCCAGTCAAAAAGGTCTGCAAAAAGTATACCTGTGTAATAATTGTTTTCTGAATCAGTGATCTCATGTTCAAGATATGAAAAATCGTTGGTGAAAAGTTCGTAATATGCTTTCTTGAACGAATGTGAAAATTCGGTAACAAGCTTTGTTGTTTCTTCTTCAACAGTCTCTGCAGTTGTTTCCGGCTGTGTTGTTTCGATTTGCTGAACTGCCGTTGTGGTGGTTTCTGTCTGAGTTGTTGTTTTAGTTTCGGTTTTTGCTGCGCAACCGTGTGCGAATAAGATTGATGCTGCCATTAAGATTGTGATAAGTTTTTTCATGATGTTTTCTCCTTGTCTGTTTGATTTGTTTTGTTGACATCTGAAGAATATCACGAATTTTACAATCAATGTGTAAAATGTCAAAAATGACAAGTCATTTGTAATTTTCGATGTAAAATAATAAACCGACGGTCAAACCGCCGGTTTATTGTATAATTAAATTTCTTCTTTTTTCTTTTTCAAAAGTGTTACAACTACAAGTGCAACACCTGCCGTTGCAGAGGCTGCTATAACCTTTGATGACGCAGAGCCGGTTTCAGGAACAACGGTTTCTTCGATTACCGTTTCCGTTATTACCTCTTCTGTTTCAGGTTCTTTCCATTTTGCATCAAATACCAGGTCATGGTCAGGCATTATTTCGGGAACTTCAGGCTCCCAGCCGTCAAATATTCTTCCCGGTGACTCGGGATCTTCAGGAACGGGAACGGGTTCGCCTTCTTTCACTATGTAATATCTGTATACATCGCCGTCAACTCTGTAGGTTACCGAATGTAACTTCTGAAGTTCGGGAAGAAGATACTTTACAAACAGCCATAATGCAGATACTCCGCCAACAACAGACGCCGTTGTGACAGCTGCATTCCATGCGGAAATAATTCCGGTAACCGTCGCACCGATAACGGTTCCTCCGATGATAAGAAAAGTTGGGCAGCACGATTCGCACTTTTCTCTTTTTTCCTGAAGTGCACCGCATTCGTGGCAACGTCGAACCATTAAATACTCATAAGAACATATTTCTTTTTGTTTTTCCTTATATACCCATTCGGACCAATTATGACTTTTTGTTTCAGTTGCATCGCATCCGTGACGCTGACAGTATCTTGTGTGGGTATTATTTGCGGAATCCTCTATCCAGGGAGACCAATCGTGTCCGAGATAATCATAATGTTCTTTAATTGTATATGAACAAATATCACAGACATGCTCCGCATATCCGGATTCGGTGCAGGTTGAACTGTAGCTTGAAGAAGTGAATACGCAACTGTTTCTTTCATTATATTGACATCTCGAACAGGTTCTGGAATGTGTTGAGTCATTATTCATGTACCATTCCGAGTAAAGATGACCGAGCGCAGGAATAACATATGAATCAATTTTTGAACCGCAAACGCCGCAGAATACGCCGCCCATACCGTCATTTGTGCAGGTAGGCTGAGCAATGGCTTTTCTGAATCCTTCCGTATGGTTATGAGCGGTAAAAGACTTTGTTTCAAGAACTGCATCACACTTTGAACAGTAACGGCTCATCTGACCCTCATGTTCGGGAGAAGGTTCAAAATCAACCTTCCATATGCCTTCATCGTGTCCCGTTGCGGGGATAACTCTTGTATCAATCGCTTTTCCGCAAGATGTGCAAGTAAGAACCTCTTCACCGTTTTCAAGGCAGGTTGCCTCAATTGAAACTGTCCATACACCTTCGTCATGATCAGTGGCGGGAATATCACGGGTTTCGATAACAGCGTTACAACTTGTGCAGACTTTATATTCTTCGCCGTCAGTAGTGCAGGTTGAAGGAACATTGGTTACCCATGCATACTGCAAATGTACGCAAGAATCGCCATCAACAGATATGTCTGTTAAATCTGCATTATTCTCCTGAGCCGCAAATGCCGAAACAAGCGAAACAACAACTATTGATATAGCAGTAATAAAAGCAAGTATCCTTTTAAATGATTTTCTCATTTTTGTTTCCTTCCTTAATAAAAAGTCATAACAAAGCAAATAATCTTCTGCCCATTTGAACATGTAAAGCAAAGTTGCTTTTCATCTGATTACCGTAACACAAAACGCTGTAAAGACAAATACCTTTCCAGTATCAAATCGCATATATGGTATCATCATTTTTGATATTTGTCAATATATTGTTTATATTTTATTAAAAATTATATTTCTCCAAGAGAACATATTCAGCTTCAAAAAAGCCGTGTAAAGCTTTCATCTTTACAGATCTATTGAGTCTGTCAACAAAAACACTTTACAGCAATTACTACCCAAAAGCAAAAATAAAGGACTATTGCCCGTACATACAAGCAATAGTCCTGTGTTGTTTTATGCTGTTAGGAGAAAACAATTAATAATGTCTGCATCCGCAATCGCAATATTGGTTTATACCGAATATTTTGCTGAAGAATCTGATAAAGAACCAAACAAAACGATGATACCATTTGTCGGAATGACAGAAATGAGCGCAATCGAAGGTGTTTTCCATTTCGGTTTTGCAGTAATCACAAATGCCGTCATTGTCATTATCAATATGACCTGCCGTAAATTCACAATTAATCTTTTCAAATGTCATTTCCTTAAGAAAATCCTCATCGGCGGTAATTACATAATAGCTGAAATGGTCAACCGACATCGTCAGGGTCTGAGAATCTGCATCCTTAACAAACGGGATTTCATCTCTGCTTCCGTCTTCATTGATACGGTAAATCACAAGATTATCATCGCAAAGCATCTGAGCTGTTGCAGGAATAGTGATTTCCATGCTGCCGTCTGGCTGAACAGCAATATTTTCAGCATTATAAAGATTCAGGTCAAGAATCTGATTTGTACCTGTGCCGGATTCGTTTTCTTCACCGAGTTCTTCTTCGCTGAAATGAACCTTGTATGTGATAAACTTATTCATTGAATATCCGCAGTTTTCGCAGGTAACAACCGCATAATTAAGTCCGTCACAATTGGTTACCGATGCCGAAAGCTTATGCTCACAAGCTGCACTGACTGTTTTATAGGTATCTCCGCATGAGCACGCATATACATATGTTATACCTTCATCACATGAACCGTACTGTGTGATTTCTTTATAAGAATGAGTATGGTCTGCATACTGAGCGGTAAATTCAAGGTCGCTGTCACCCATGGTTACAGGAACAGGATTATCCCATCCGAGGAATCGCTTGCCCTCAACCTCGGGAACTGTGAAAGCATTGATAACCTCGCCTCTGTAATACTGTTCTGTTTCGAATCCTCCGCTGTAATTCCATGTTATTTCTTTTACTTCCGAAGTATATGTTCCTTCGAACTCGGTATATTTCTCTGAAACTTTAAAGCCTTCGGGAATATTCCAGCTGATGTAATCACATTCGGGAGCTTTGACAGGATCTCCGATATTCGCCTGACTGATTGCATAAATATCATCGCCTGCCGTAAATACAACAAGGTTTCTGTCATCGTTTACCGAAACGCTGGGAGAATCGAACTTGTCTATCATTATACCGTCAATAATAACACCTGCATAGTCTGTATTGGTGTAATAGTATGACTTACCTTGTGCATATTGATTTGCCGTTACATCAAATGAAACCGAAACATAATATTTAACCGGATTGCCGTTTTCATCATATTCAAGCTTCGGATCAAGATGTCTTATCTCAACAGATGTTGTTCCGTCTTCGTTTACTTCAACAGTAATATCATTGTTTGTGATACCGTATTCGCTTATAACATCATTTCTGAATTTTTCTTCCTGAGCCGATGTCATGGTGAATTCCTTGGAAATTGTATCAACAAGTGTTATATCCTTAAAGGGTTTTGAAGGGGCAATTTCCGTTTTGAATACATCTTCAAAAATATCGGAAAGGTCGGTTTCCGTTCCTGCATAGCGGTAGTATTCGCCTTCCGCTTTTTCATTAAGCTTATAAATCGAAGTGGCATTGGGGTAATTCGACGAAACTGCATTCATGAATGAAAGCATATTTTTATCTTTATCATCCGTATTGAATCCGATTGAATAAACCGATACATTACGGTTCTTCATGTTAAGAGACGAGCTGACCGCATCATTTGCAACGGAGCTGCTAAAAGTATTTGATCTGGTCGGATAGCCGTCGGTGATGAAGATAACAACAGCCTTTTTGTCTTTGCAGTTTTCGTTAATCACAAGCTCTGCTGTTTTGAATCCGTATTCAGCCCTCGTTGCACCGTCAGCAACAAGTCCGTTAATTATAGAGTTAATCTTTGCTTCATTTCCGTTAACGGAAATAAACGAATCTGATGCGTTCATCAAGGTCTTTCCATACTGGAATTTTGAACCGTTACTCTTATAAAGATATGCTTCGCTTGCAAAAGTCACAATTGATAATCTGTGATCAATGCCGTACTGTTTGGCGTTATTTGAAACAGATTCAACAAACGCCTTCGCTGTGTCCTTAAGAACATTAATCTTGAATGGAGGCTTCTTTTCGGAAACAACTCCGTCTCCCATTGAACCGGAAGTATCGAGCACCAGAACAATATCAATGGGATTGCCTGAGGAAACTTCAATTTCCTGTGCTCCCGTTGAAGAATTAAGATTGATGGTTGCTACACCTGTTGAATCATCATAGTCGGCAGTTTTACTTGTATCCATATTTCCGACATAATATACGGTTTTGATATAGTTATGAGCAGGATCGTGTGAACACTCATAATATGTATAACCGGGTTCATCAGGCGTTGCTTCTTTGCATTTTTCGGGAATCACACGGTAATCATGGCCGTGAGCTTCAAGAACTTCCTTATAGTTATGAGATGCATCGTGTGTGCATTCATAGTATTTGTAGCCGTTTTCGGTGCAGGTAGGCTCTACAGTTTCTTTGAGAATGTAATTATGACCGTGCATAGGTTCTGTCTCTTTATAGTTATGCGATGCGTCATGGGTACATTCGTAGTATCTGTAGCCGTCTTCCGTACATGAAGCAGGCTTTTCATCTTTCAGAACATAGTTATGACCGTGTGCAGGAATAATCCAGCTGTCTTTTTCGATTTCGGTTTCACCGTTATGGTCTGAATAATATTTGTCGCATTCGGGATCTGTGCAATGATAATATTCGCTTCTGCCGTCTTCTGTACATGTGGGAGGAACGGCATCAAAATGCTCCATGGTGTGGCCGTGAGGCTCTTCACACGCTTTTACTACTGCAGTCTGCAATGCACCGCAAGCCTCGCACTTGCGCTGATAAGTTTCTTCAAGACCATCCTTTGCGATAAGTCTCCACTCAGACCAGAAATGAGTTGACATTTCCTGCAAGCCGCAGCGTGAACATGTTGATGTGTGGGTCATACCGTTTTCATCATCAACAAAGTTTGACATATCGTGACCGAGAGCATTCTCAAATTCGTCTCTGTATGTATATCCGCATACGGTACATGTGTATTCACTGTAACCGTAATCGGTACAGTTAGCCTCTACGGTACTCTCAGCATATGAACAGGATGATGTTTCAACATATTTGCAGGTTGAGCATGATCTGCTGTGAGTTCCGTTTACATTCATATATATTTCGGAATAATCGTGACCGAAAGCAGGGATAACCTTGCTGTCATATTCGGCACCGCAGATTGAACAGAATACACCTTCCTGACCATCACTTGTGCAGGTGGGTTCAATAGTAATCAATCTGTATCCCTCTGTATGTGTATGGCGGGCGAAGGGCTTTGTTTCAAGCACCGCTCCGCACTTTGAACAATATCTGCTCATCTGTCCGTCATGCTCGGGAGTTGCATCAAAATCAACTCTCCACACACCATCATCATGACCTTCGGCAGAAATCGCCTTGGTTTCGATTACATTGTCACATGATGTGCATACACGTGATTCTTCGCCTTCTGTTGTGCATCCTGATTCTACGGTTACTGTCCATACACCTTCATCGTGTCCGGTTGCGGGAAGCACTTCAGTTGCTAATGTTTCGCCGCAGATAACACAGATTTCTGATTCTTCGCCCTTGTTTTCACAAGTCGGGAACACAGTTGTTGCACGGTATGAGTTTCCGTGTCCGAGAGCAGGCATTTCTTTTGTTCTTATAACAAGACCGCAAACGGAACAATGGCCTTTATATTCGCCCTTTGTTGTGCAGCCTGCCTGTGAGGAAACAACCCAAATGGTTTCTTCCTCTGCACAGTGTCCCGTGCTCTGAACTTCATTATATTCATAGCAAGCGTTGCACTCTGAACAACAAACACCTTCAAGTCCGTTTTCCTTGCACGAAGCGCTTCTTATAAGCTCCGTATGACCCTTTACATGATCGTGGTACTCAAATGTCTTTGTATCGATTACATCACCGCACTTGGTGCAGTAAAGCAGCATTGTGCCGTCATGCTCATTTGTTGCTTCGATATCAACTACCCATACACCGCTGTCATGACCCGTAGCAGGAATCTCTTTTTTATCGATAACAGCTCCGCATTTTCCGCAAAGCTGAACGGATTCACCTGCCTGATTGCAGGTAGCCTTTATCGATGTTACCCAAACCGAGTTTTCAAAATCATGACCCGTTGCGGGAACATGGCTGTCCTCTCCCGTTACGGGGTCTTCACTTGACCATATACCGCAAGCACATTTCCATACCGTATAGCCCTGCTCGGAGCAAGTGGGTCTGTATGTATACGGAATAAATACATGGTGATGGGGACATTCAAAGGAAAGATAGAAAGTCTTGGTATGAGGAGTTATTTTCTGACCTGCATAATAAACAAGATCCTGCTTTCCGTTAGCGTTTTCATAAATACCGTCAGAATAAATAAGGATATTTCCTGTGGTATAACTCTTCTGTATCATGATTGTTTCGACATCGGAAAACGGTCTGGTTGATGTTACAGTCAGCTTTCCGTTTTTAAGAACACAACTGATATTGGTATCTCTGCCGTCTTTACGGGGCAGAATGGTAACAGTGTAGCCCTCAAGTGCAGGATCTTCTACCTCATATATGAATTTACCGTTGGCATATTCAAGTTCGTATGGAGAATCCTCTGCTTCAGTTCTTTCCGTTGCAAAACCTTTGGGAGTTTTTATATTACTCTGAACTTTACGCACAATCTCATTGTAGTGGTACATTATTGAAGATCTCAGCGGGTGTCCGGGTTTAACCATTTCAAGCACTTCGTCTGCATCAGTGATTTCTATGTGATTAAACTCGGCATCTCGTTCTCCAACAACGATTTCCCAAACCAAAAGCTGAGTTGCATATGCTTTGGCAATTTTTTCACCACCGCCGTTATTAACATGCCAACTGTACATATAAGTACCATCAGGTTGGAAACCATGATATAATACTTGACTGAGTGCATCTTCGATCTGTTTAGCATTAAGAGCGTCGTTTTGGCTTGCCATTTTGTTCCAATCAACGCCATTGTTACTGCTAAGTGTTCCCGGAGTTTCAATATTGGTTCCGGGTTCAATACAATATGCTATTCTTTTGTAATCAAGACAATAAAGGTTTGTAAAATCGGTTCCTTTACTGCCACCCCATCCATTATTATAATAGAGCTGATCATATCCCCATGTATCTCTGTTTTGCGTTCCTTTGTAATCGGGGTCGTCGCCTCTCGGATAAGCAACGATTTCAGGATACAATTCTTCCGCAAACGAAATCAAACCGGTAAAAGACCCCATCACTACAACAACGGATAAGACCGCGGCAATGATTCTTAATAATTTTCTTTTCATGATATATACCTCTTATTCAACAACAGTCGCAAAGAAGTGACCGGGTTCGGGAACATTTATCCAGGGGAAAAGCCAGTCAAAAGTAAAGAAATATAATATCTTGTGGGCTGCGTTTGCAAACCAATAGAATATAGTGTTGAAAATTTCGCTGAAAATTGATGTTTCCGAAACAAGCTGAGATTCAGTTGCACCGCAGTCAACGCAGGTGTGAGTTATTGTTTCATCCTCAACCCACTGTTCCCAGAAAGTTCTGTTATCTTCGGTTACCCAGTCGCTCCAGTTGTGATATTCAAAATCAATATCTCCGCAAACCGAGCATTCTCTTTCATGGATAACGCCGTTATCGTTAGCCTTCCATTCACCGTAGACGTGTCCGAGTGCCTGCGAA
>JAZSCL010000173.1:0-13948 GCA_045602905.1 Acutalibacteraceae bacterium | reverse complement strand
TTGCCTGTTGTGTCGGCAAGGAACTGTGAAGATGAATCACAGAAAAGTTTGGTTTCCACCATTGTTCCGTCTGCAAGTGTTGTATATGCATAGACCTCAGACGGCTTTTTGCCCGTTTCGTCGGAGATTTCGGATTCCTTGATAACAATTACCTCTGAATTTTTATCGCCGTTGATATCCGCCATAAAAACATTTTCGTTTTCTCCGAGAATTGTATTGAGCTTTTCGGTTAAAGTTGCTTCGTTTTCGAATTTATAGGGCACAGCTTCCGAAAGCATGGGTGCTTCGGTTGTTATTTCAGCGGTTGTTACTTCCGTTGTTGTTTCTGTTACAGAATCGGTGGTTGTGGTTGTTTCTTCGGGTTTTGCCGAGAACTTATCCCACGCAAATTTGCCGCCTATCGCACCAGCAACAACAATCAAAGCAATAACAGCCGCAACTATAAGAGGTTTCTTGCTTTTCTTGGGCTTTTCAGAGGCTTTGGGCTGAGGAGGCTTCGGGATAAAATCAGGTGCTCCGCCCTCTGAAGATTTTATAAGTTCCGCAAGCTGAGCATAAAGAGTTGCCGCATCGGGAGTTCTTTTCGAAATATCTTGTTCCATACCTTTTAATATAACAGCTTCAAGCTCTCCCATGCCGAGAACGCCGAGTTCTTTAAAGGTTTTAAGCGGTTCTTCATCACGTTCCATACTGTCAACAGGTCTATGGCCAGATACAAGCTCATAAAGAGTTGCACTTGCCGCATAAACATCAGTCCATGGCCCTTGCTTCGAACGGCTCGCATATTGCTCTTTGGGTGCATAGCCCTTTTTGAGCATGATTGACATACTCTTGTCCGCATCCTGAACAGCAAGACGTGCAGAACCGAAATCAAGAATTTTTACCTTTCCGTTATTACAGATAAAAATATTATCAGGCGATATATCACGGTGAATAAGGTTTTCCTTGTGCAGTTCGTTTAGTGCATTAAGAACAGGAAGCATTATCTCGATTGCCTCATCAGCATCAAGTTTTCCGCCACGTTCCTCAAGATATTTCTTCAGATCCTTACCGTCAAGATATTCCATAACAATGTAAGCCGTTTTGTTTGCTTCAAAGTAATCATATACATTTACTATGCTTTCATTCTTATAGAACTTGGAAAGGCGTTCTGCTTCGTCGAGCATTTTTCTGACGCCTTCCTTGAAGAATTTTTCCGATTTTGAATTATAGCACGATACAACGGTTTCTCCCTCACTGCGTGTAGAAAGAGCATTCGGGAAGAACTCCTTAACCGCAACAGGTCGGTTGCGTTTTGAATCCCATGCAATATATGTAATACCGAAGCCGCCGTAGCCAAGCACCTTTCCTACAATATATCTTCCGCCCGAAAGCTTTGTACCGCAGGGAAGATGATTTTTAACCTCCTGAGCTGTACCGACGATAAATCCGCAATGTGGGCAAAGCTCAAATTCATCCGCAAACTCTTTCATACAGCCATAGCAACGTCTCATTTCAATTCCTCCTCTTAACTAACAATATATCCGTTTTCATCTATTATAACTCCACCTATATTTATTCCACTCTGTGTTGTGGTAGTGGTTGTTGTTTTTGTGGTGGTTTCCTCACGATTCCAGAAAGGAAATCTTCTTGTTGTTGATTTCTCTTCGTTATCGTATCCGAAAGTATAATCAAAAGGATCTGAACGCTCCGTTGTGGTTTCCTCAAAACACACACGATTTCCGTATTGGTCGGTAATATATTCGATATCGGATTTACGGGTTGTTGTCAGCCTTTCAAGTTCAGCATTGTTTTTATAAACAATGCCTGCTTTACATTCCGAATTCCATTCAGCAGACCATTTATCATTAACAAAACTTTCAGTATTTTCAATCTTGATAGTCTGCGATGAATTCCAACCAGAAAACGCATTCATTCCCACATATCTCACGTTTTCGGACAATGTTATTAAATCTATGCCATGACAATTAACAAAAGCCTTTGTTTCAATATCCGTTACTGTTTCTGGAACAAAAAACAGTTCCTTTTCTTTTGCGACAGGATATTTTACAAGTCTTTTTCCGTCTTTTGTGTAAATAACACCGTCATCACTGCTGAATGTCTTGTTATCCTCATCAACAACAAATGATTCTATACTGCTTCCGCCCAAAGAAGACATAATATATTTGACCGTTGACGGAATATATACTTTCTTTATCTTTGTAGATTTGAAGTTGACATTAAAAATGCTTTCAACACCCTCCGAAAGCTTGATTGCAGTTAAATTCGGACAATTTTCATAACTGTTCAAATCCTTAAGGGATTTTCCTATATAAACTTCTTCAAGCTTTTCGCTTCCGTTGAATCCGCCTAAGGAAGTTATACCGTCATCGATAATAAGATATTTCATATCATCATAGATGTATCCTGTTACACCCTGGGTTATAGCTCCGTCACCGTAAAGATAAAGCAAATTTGACTCTGTAAAATATTTCCAAAGCGTTGTTTCTCCAACACTACCGGATTCAATGAAATCTTCTGCTTTTATCATATCGGTCAAATCCACATCAGCCGAAGATACATTTTTTTCAAACTCAAAACCATTTGCTCCGACTGTGAAATAGAAAACCTCATCATTACCTGCAATCACAATTTTTTTGTTGTTTTTATCTGCGTAAACATCAGATTCAACCGACGCTTCAATAACGGATTTTATGTACGATTCTTCCATACCCTCGGTAAACATTTCAATTCTTTCTTTTATTGTTATAATCTCACTTTTACCGTCGGAATCAACATCTATAAAATACACTCGATTTGCATTGGATATAATTGACTGCATTAATTCAACCTTTATCATCTCGCCCCTGCTAATTTCAATAGGTGAAGATATGAAAGAGTGTTCTGTTGTTTCTGTTTCGCTTGAAGATGTTGTTACTTCTTCATTGTGGATATCTGTCAGTTTTTTACTGTCAAAAAGCTTTACCGCACAGAAAACAGCAGCAAAAACACAGAAAAGAAAAAGCATCGCAAACATTATTTTTCTGACAATGTATGGCTCACCGGTTTTTATTGTTTCTTTTTGAGATTTTGTTGGTTTTATGTTTTTCAGTTCACAGTTACTCAATGAACTTTTAAGATTATATTCAAGCTCGTTAACTGATTTGATTCTGTTCTGAACCTCAGGTTCAAGTCCATGAGCTATAACTTTTTCAAGCGCAAAACAGCCTGATATTCCGTAATGTTCAAACGATTTAAGAGGTTCGGTTTCTCTTTCTATACTTTCGATCGGAAGTTCTCCTGTTATCATTTTATAAAGAGTTGCGCACACCGCATACACATCAGTCCAAGGACCTTGTTTTGAACGGCTTGCGTACTGCTCTTTAGGAGCATAACCGTGTTTCACCATCACCGAAATGCTCTTCTCTGCATCCTGCACAGCAAGACGTGCAGAACCAAAATCAAGAAGTTTGACCGTTCCGTTATCGCAAAGATAAATGTTATCAGGTGACACATCGCGGTGTATAAGATTTTCACGGTGCATATCTGAAAGTGCATTAAGAACAGGTATAATAATATTTATTGCTTTTTCAGGGCTCATTCTGCCGTTTTCCTCAAGATGCTTTTTCAGGTCGCAACCTTCAAGATATTCCATAACAATATAGGCGGTATTGTTTTCTTCAAAATAATCGTAAACATCCACTATATTCTCATTTCTGTGAAATTTCGAGAGTCGCTTTCCTTCATCAAGCATCTTACGGACACCGTCATTGAAATATTTAGCAGATTTTTCATTATAACAAGAAACTACAGTTTCACCCTGATTTCTCGTGGAAAGTGCATTGGAAAAAAACTCTTTTATTGCAACAGGTCTTTGTAACCTGTTGTCCCATGCAATATATGTAATTCCGAATCCTCCGCATCCCAGAACTTTGCCGACAACATACCTGTCCGCAAGAACTGTTCCGCCTTGCAGATGATTCTTTTGTTCAGGCTCTGTTCCAACTATATAACCACAGTAAGGACATAGCTCATATTCATTATCGAATTCTCTCATACAGCCAAGACAACGCTGCATTATCCCACCTCAAATGTTTTATACCGTATAATCATCCCATGTAAATTTTTCTCCGCAGAGTGCAATAAAAACAAGCTTCACTTCTCCGAGTGTGATTATGTCATAGTTTTTCAGTTCTGCAAATGTTGTCAGCAACTCATCGTTGATATAAATAAGATCTTCACTGTCACCGTTCTGGATAAAGAACTGACGCTTCTTCGGTTCAAACGTTATCTGTGCATGTCGTTCGCCGGAAATACCGCTTTCTTTTGTAAAAGATATTTCGTTGGAAAGCGACCGTCCGATACTGTTTTTTCCGGCTTTTATACTGAACGTTTCTCCGACGCTTTCGCCCTTTATGCAGGTAAGCCAACCGACCGCCGGTTCAACGCTGCTTGAAAGTTTGTAATATCCCTGCGTTTTTTCACGTGCGGAACGCTCGGTTGAATTTGCTTTGAGAATCGCTTCGGACAAAGTCTGATATTCATAAGGATTTTCTTCTTTGGGTTTTTCTTCATTATTTTCTTCCTGAACAGCAGACTTTGAAACCGGAACATCCTTAGTTTTCTTTCCGAAAATCCCTTTGAATTTCTTTTCGTGTTTTTTTGTTTTTTTATCATCATGTGTTTCGTTTTCGGTTACAACTACTTCTGTTAAAGTTGTACCATCCGCCTTGCAATGAGGACAGCTTGCATATTTATCTTCATCATAAAACATTCCGCATGATGCGCATCTTATGGCTTTCATTCCTCATTCCTCCTCATCTTTATCAAAACAAACGAAATATTATCACGTACATCGGGAGATGATTTTTCACATTCCTCGATAAATTTTTGTGATATATAATTCAGATCATCACTGCTTTTAAGTATTTCCGCTATTCTGTTGTCAGAAAGAGGTTTGAAAAGTCCGTCACTTGTGATAAGTATGCAATCATTTTCATAGAGCTTAACGGGATTGTTGCTTACATCAAGAACATCTACTCCGCCCATACCGATAAAGCTTATCAGGGCATCGCCCTTTGCAACATCATCATCGCTGGGCACATAATCATCAGGCATCTCGCTGAGACTGAGAAAATAGTTATGGTCACGGGTTGCCTGAACAAACTCATCGCCGCGGAGCATATAGAGTCTGCTGTCACCAACCGACATCCAGTACAAATCGCCGTCATCGATTATTACGGAAACAACGGTTGTACCCGCATCAAGTCTTACGCCGTCCTGATCTCTGAGATTAAAAACCTTTTCATCCATAGCATCAACACAACAGACAAGAAGCTCCGAAATGCTTTTTTCACCTGTATTTACATTCTCTGCAACCATATCTCCGAACACATCGGCAGCAAGCTTACTTGCAACTGCGCCACCGCTGAGACCGCCCATACCGTCACATACGGCAGCAGCAAAATATGAACCGTTGAGGATAACTCTGACAGTATCCTGCTGCTCGTTTCTTGTTCCGATATCGCTTTTGATTGCATAATCAACTTTTAATTTTTCTGACATTTTTATCCCCGTTTCGTAAAATCGTTATAATTAACGCATTATACCATATATATTCTGTTAAATTATAATATAAATATATAATGTTGTAAACATACTTTTTTATAATCTTTTGATATTCTCCAAAAATCGTCATTTTCAACAATAGACCTTATACGGGCAATGGTTAAAATAACAAAAAAGCGGCGGTCAATTTCTTGACCGCCGCGAGGGTTATTATATTTTAGTTTTCTGTTTTATTTTCTTCCCAGACTGCATAGAGATTAAGGTTGTTGTTAGGCATCTTCTTTGATCCTGCTGTAATAACAACATTTGTGTCCTTATTATCTGTCCAGCCCTTGAATGTGTATCCGTCCTTGGTTGCCACAATCTTTTCGATTACGGAATAAAGATCGGTATAAACATCAATATTGTTGAGAGGAGCAACATCATCGCCGCCTTCGGTCATGAAGTAGATTGAGTAGGACTTAACCTTGGGGATGATAACAGTATCCTTTAATGCAACGATGGGGAATACAACCTCTGTATTTGTATCAGCCATATACCAGCCCTTGAAGCATTCTTTTTCAACGCCTGCGGGAAGAGCCGGTTCTGAAATGGTCTGACCGTAAAGATATGTCTGAGTATTTCCGTTGATTGTAACTTTAATATCTACTCTGTCAAGATACACTTCAAGAACAAGTGAACCGTCTGCTTTAATCTTGCCGCTTGTCTTGCCCTTGCTCTTTTCGGTGTTGAGCACAAATCCCTTATCGAGAGTATAGGTTGCTTCAACTTCTGCACCTGTTGCACCTGAAAGCTCAACAGTTGTTGTTTCGTATTCACCTTCAAGGTTCATCTTGTGGGTTTTAACAACATACTTTGTATCGCCTGCTGCGTTCCAGATAGCAACAAATGATTTGCTTATCTCATCCATCGTACCTACTGCGGGTGTCCAACCACCGAAAGTATAACCGGTTCTTGTGGGAGCAACGGGAGGATTGATTGTTTCACCGAATGTAGCTTTAACAGTCTTCATTGTTACATCGTTAGCCCATGAGCCGCCTACCCATGTACCATCAACATCTTCACCTGAATAGAATGTTACAATATACTCATTAGGTGTCCATGTTGCAGTGTAAACAACATCTGCAGCGCCCATGGTCTCGCTTACAGCGGGAGTCCATCCTGCAAAGGTATAACCTGTCTTTGTGGGTTCATCAGGAAGTTTAATTTTTGCACCATAGAGATATGTTTCCTTAGTCTTAACGCCGTCTACATTCCAGATAACATCAAATTTAGCTTCTGTCCATACAGCTTCAAGCTTAACGGATTCATAAATTCTCACGCCGTTTATAAGCTCGTTGCCGTCTTCATCAGTTTCTTTCCACTGGAATGCTTCAGCATCCTTCGGGTTATTGTTTTCAATGCCGTCATCAAGTACCCACTTAACAAAGTCATAACCAGCCTTTGTGGGAACTGCAGGAGCACTGATTCTGTCACCGGAATCATAAAGTCTCTTTGCAATCGTTGAACCGCCGTTTGCGTTGAAATCAATTGAAACGGTGTCTACAACCCATGTTTCGGTGTATGTAAGAGTTGAGCTGTTTGTGCAAGGTGTTGCGTCATCACCATGCTTGATAAGAATTTCCTTACCATCTACTGTTACTTTCCAGTAGAGGGTATAATTTCTCATAACGCCCTTATTATCTGCAGAATACTTTGTTCCATCCGTAACCGGATAAGTTGTTGTATCACTGCACCAGTTATCGGTTGTGGTTGCAATAGGTTCAGTTTTACCTGTTACAGGATTGATTCTTACGAACTTAATTGTAACCTTCTTAGGAACCCATACTGCGTAGAAGCTTACATCGGCATTTATTGTTCCAAGTTCAACAACATCGTTGGGATCGCCCTTTGACCAGATCAATGACCAGCCGATGAAGTCGTAACCCTTTCTTGCGGGAGTTACAGGTGCTTTGATTTCTGCGCCGTAGTTGTAACCCTTTTCTGAGTATGCAACATTGTTTTCTTCATCTTCAGGAGTAATGAAGAACTTAGCGATAAACTGACCTACAACATAGTTTGCAGTTACTGTGATATCATTTGCAGGCATTGTTGCAGGAACACTTGACCATGATGTGAACTTATAGCCGTACTTTTCGGGAGCTTCCGGAATAAGTTCTTCTCTGATTTCTTCACCGTAGTTGAGAGTTACAAGAACCTTTGACTGACCGTCAGCAAACTTGCCGTCAACTGCGTCAAATGTGATTGTGTATGCGTTAACCTTCCACTTAGCAGTGCATTCAAAGCCGCCTTCGGGCATGGTTTCGGGAATTGAAACATTGTTGCCGTTTCCGTCTACCCAAGCTTCAAATGTATAGCCTGTTCTTGTGGGAGCTGCAGGAGCTTCAACGATTGCGCCGAAGGGAAGAGTAATGCTGTCAATCTTTGAGCCGCCGTTTGAGTTGAATTTAATTGTATAGCTGTTGGTATCCCATTCTGCAACGAATGTCATATCCTTATCTGTCATGTTGGGATATGCAGATGCAAGTGCTGAGTTGTTGGCATAGAACTTACCGTCAGCATCTCTCCAACCCTTGAATGCGTGGCCCTTCTTTGTGGGTTCAAGAGCCTTGATTTCATCGATAACGCTATCGCCGGGTTTTGCAGTAATTGTTTCAACATTACCGCAGTTTGCAAAGTTGAATGAATATGTCTTCACCATTCTTGCATAGAAAGTGATATCCTTTGCAGGCATTGCAACATCTTCTGCAGCGTTACCGCCTTCAGCCTTCTTGGTATCAAACCAGCCGATGAATTCATATCCCTTTCTTTCGGGATCGATTTCGGGAATTTCGATTGCTGTGCCGTACTTAGTTTCGTATACAGCAGTCTTATGTTCTTTTGTTACATCGCCGACTTCGTCTTCAGTTTCCACATCGAATTCGTAAGTGATATAACTGTCGCCCTTTTCGTTAAGAACCATGTAAGTAGCTGTGCTTACAAGTCTGGTCCATACTGCATAGTATGTTGCACCGTCAACGGGCATCTTCTTGGGAAGATTCTTTACAAGCTTACCTTCAAGCTTGCCCTCTTCGATAAGAAGCTCAGCATCTGCATAATCAATGCCCTCTTCTGTTGTCCAACCTTCAAATACAAAGCCCTCTCTTACAGGAACATAAATCTTGCCTTCTTCAAAGTCTTCGGGCTTTTCGGGTCTGTTTGCATCAGGTAATTTTGCGGTGATATCAACATTATACTTCTCCTTGAAGCTGTGTACGCTGCCTGTTGTTTCATCAAACTTGCCTTCGCCCGCATCGAATACCATTTCGTATTCATTTGCAGACCATGTTGCATAAAGCACAAGATTATCTTCAGGCATTACCTGGGGAAGAGGCTTAGCCTCAACACGGTTGCCGTCTTTATCATCCCATTCCCAATGATCGAATGTGTAGCCCTTTCTCTTTTCAGCTGCATACTCATCAATGTTAAGGATTTCAGAAAGATCCTTACCGGCAGGAAGAAGCGTTTCCTTGATTACGGTTTTGCCATCATAAATTGTGATTTTGTATGCAGTTGTCCACTGTGCCCAATACTCGACGCTTTCTGTTGAAGCTGAAAGTTCAAATGTATCGGGAACCTTATTGCTCATATCCGCTTTAAAGCTTGAGTCGGTTGACCAATAAAGGATTGCCATGTTTTCTCTGGTGATTTCAGGGAACTTCTCATCGTCGATTTCATATTCGCCATCGAGGTATGCCTTAAGGTTCTCACCATTTCGGATAACATTTGTATACTTGGAACCGTTACCTTCAACACCGGCAACTGTTGTATCAAATTTACCCTTGTTTGCATTAAATACAACAGTCTTTTCAGCACCGCGCCAGATTGCGTAGTATGTTACGTCTTCTGCGGGAACTGTTGAGGGAAGACTCACCTTATCGTCAACCGAAGGATTGGCAACCTTTGCCCAACCGATAAATTCATAGTCCGACTTAACGGGTGTTGCGGGAGCTTTGAGTGCAGTACCGTAGTTCTGTGTTACGGGAGCGATTGCTGTACCGCCGTTGGTATCAAATGTTACAGTATACTGATTAACCTTCCACTGTGCAGTGATTGTAAGGTTTTCAGCAGGCATTGTTGAAGGAATAGCCACATCCCAGTTGAGGAATGTGTGACCTACCTTAACGGGATTCTTCACCTTATAGATTTCAGTTCCGTAATTCTGCTTGATAGCGGGATATGTAACATCGCCGGTATCTTTAAATGTAATAATATACTGATTAATTCTAAAGTTTGCCTCAACTGTTAAATCATTTGCAGGCATCTTTGAAGGAACCTGAGGATTCCAGCCTGTGAAGCTGTAGCCTTCCATGCTTGCAGAAGGTGCAGTTACAGATGTACCGTATTTCTGTGTAATTTCTTTGATCTTTGCACCGGTTACTGCATTAACAAATGTGATTGTTACATCCTTTGCTTCGAACTGTGCAGTAAAATAAAGATCTTCCGCAGGCATTTTTGAGGGAACTGTTTTGTCCCATCCTTTAAATGTATATCCATCTTCTGCTCCAACTGTAGGAAGAGGGATATTTGAACCGTAAGTAATTTCATTTCTGACAGTTTCACCGTTGATGTTCCATGTTACGGTATATGATTTTGGGGTATACTGTGCATAATATGTAACATCACTTCTGATTGACGATGAAACAGTAACGGGAGTTCCGTTAACCTTGTCGCTCCAACCAAGGAAAGTATGTCCTTCCTTAGCAGGTGCTGAGGGAACACTAAACACTGTGCCGTATTTATCTGTAACAGGGAATCCGGGAAGAGTTTTGCCGTCAGCAACAAATGATACAGTGTAATCATTTTCTGCCCAAACAGCTATGATTTCCATATTTTTTGCAGGCATTTGTGTGGGAATCTGATGATCCCAGCCAACAAAAGTATATCCATCAAGAGTGGGATCTGCAGGTTTTTCAGATTCTTTGATTGCTTCCTGATACTTCTTTCCTTTGATTGTGTGATAAGCTTCACTGTCGCCTGCATTCTTTTTGAATACAATTGAATATGTTGTTAAAACCCAACGTGCTGTGTATTCAGCATTATAAGCGGGCATGTAATGAGGGAAGCTGACGAGA
This sequence comes from Acutalibacteraceae bacterium, assembly GCA_045602905.1. GTDB lineage: Bacteria > Bacillota > Clostridia > Oscillospirales > Acutalibacteraceae > CAG-177. Next base: position 3,287 of record JAZSCL010000173.1, on the reverse strand, counting down.
TCACCGTTTCCGTTATACCAGCCCTTGAACTCATAACCGCTTTTTACAGGACTTGAAGGTGCTTCAACCAGTGTACCGTAACTCTGAGTTATAGGTTCAACATAAGAGCCGTCATCCGAGTCAAATGTGATTGTGTACTTATTAACGGACCACAATGCCTTGACTTCAAGATCATACTTAGGCATGATTTCGGGAAGTGCGGGTGACCAACCAATGAATGTATGACCCTGCTTTACGGGAATATCGGGAGAAGGAATTTCATCCCCTGCCGCAACCGTAATAGGTTTCATTGTGTTTCCGCCGTCGGTATCAAATACAATTTTGTATTTACCGGCTCCATTATCCAATCCGAACAATTTCTTGAAGAAGTTAATTATCTTGTTGAATATATTCGTAAAGAAATCAACAACTCCTTCTATAGCGTCCGTGATTGCATCGTCAGGTGTTGAACCGGCATTGACATCGCTTGCATATGCAGCTTCAGCGAGTTCGTTTGCCGATACAGCAAATGACGGAGCAGCTACTGAAAAAATCATCAGAACTGCCATGAACAAAGATACAACCTTTTTCATCTTTTCTGCTCCTTTTCTGTATTTTTTGCCATCCGATTTGACTCCATAACATAACCGGATACCCCTCCGCATAGACGCAAAGGGTCAAAGATGTAAAAAATGTAAACATATTATACAGATTTTGTTTTGCACTGTCAACAATCCAAAAATCCCATAAATTGTAAATTCTTCTCGAAAAAGCAAAAATTCCACAACATTTTTTGTTTTTTCGTCAACCAAAACACAATATATCCTCAAAAAATTTTTTCAAAAATTTTTTATTTTCAATGTTATTGTCTTTTTTCCCAAATGAACAGTAAAACAGCTTTACAAAACAGAACTTTTGAACCGCTTTGTAAAGCTGTTAGACTTTACGAAATGGCATTTTACTATTTTAAAAGCAGAAAAGAAAAAATTTAAAAACCTATTATATATCAATGATTTCCAATTGCATTTGAAAGAAAAGAATATATTTTGGGGAGTTGCGTAAAGTTATTTCACTTTACATAAATCTGTTGTTTTCAGCATTATTTTCTGATGTTTTAAACCCTGAGTTTATCATCTGCAAAATCCGTGGGCATCCAAAATCCTGAATATAACCAAACAGTGTATTTTTTAATGGTAATCAATATTTTATTTGAATCCACAATACTATTATGTATTTGTATATTTACACAAAAAATCATTTCATCTTGGCTTCATATTCTAATATTAAATTCAAATATATCTATTGATTTATTAAAAAAATGGTGATAAAATGACGAATGTAGTTTTTACTGCTTTTATTCAGTTTAGGGGGTCTATTTAATGAGAAAAACAGGTACAATATCCAGAGGCATACGCTGCCCCATCATCCGTGAAGGCGACAATCTTGCTCAGATAGTTTGCGACAGCGTTATTGATGCTGCAAGCTGTGACGGTTTTGAACTCCGTGACAAAGATGTAGTCGCGGTAACAGAATCCATTCTCGCAAGAAGCCAGGGCAACTATGCAACAGTTGATGCCATTGCCAAAGATATAAAAAACAAGCTCGGCGGAGAAACAATCGGCGTCATTTTCCCCATTCTTTCTAGAAACCGTTTTGCAATCTGCCTTAAAGGTATTGCAATGGGTGCAAAAAAAGTTGTTCTTATGCTCAGCTATCCCAGCGATGAAGTAGGCAATCATCTTCTCACATATGACCAGCTCGACGAGGCCGGTATAAATCCTTACAGCGACATTCTGTCACTTGAAAAATACCGTGAACTTTTCGGCGAGAATAAGCACGAGTTTACCGGCGTTGATTATGTTGATTATTATTCACAGATAATTACTGATGCCGGTGCTGAATGTGAAATCGTTTTTGCAAACCAGGCAAAGAGTATTCTTGCTTACACTGACTGTGTTCTTACGTGTGATATTCATACCAGAGCAAGAACAAAACGCCTTCTTAAGGCAGCAGGTGCAAAAGCAGTTTGCGGTCTTGATGATATTCTCACCGAGTCCATCGACGGTAACGGTTTCAACGAAAATTACGGTCTTCTCGGCTCTAACAAATCAACAGAAGATACTATCAAACTCTTCCCCAGAAATTGCAGTGAATTTGTTAACGAAACTCAGAAACTTCTGATTGAAGCAAGCGGAAAGCATATCGAAGTAATGGTTTACGGTGACGGTGCATTCAAAGATCCTCAGGGTAAAATCTGGGAGCTTGCTGACCCCGTTGTTTCTCCCGGATATACCGAAGGTCTTAAAGGTACTCCCAATGAGCTCAAACTCAAGTATCTTGCTGATAACGATTTCAAAGACCTCAGCGGCGACGCACTCAAAGAAGCTATCTCAAAGAAAATCGAAGCTAAAGACGGCAGCAGTCTTGTGGGAGATATGTCATCTCAGGGTACTACTCCCCGCCAGTTCACAGACCTTATCGGTTCTCTCTGCGACCTTACCAGTGGCTCTGGTGACAAGGGCACTCCGGTTGTTCTTGTTCAAGGCTACTTTGACAACTATACAAACTGATTTTTGAACGGAGGATGTAAAATGAGCACAAATGTCAGACCCGAATCCATGGAACGTATCACCACTTCTGAACTTGCCAATGCATTTATCGAAGAACAGGTAGCAGAAGTCAGAGCACAGGTTGGTAACAAGAAAGTTCTTCTTGCTCTTTCCGGAGGCGTTGATTCATCTGTTGTTGCTGCACTTCTCATAAAAGCTATCGGCAAACAGCTCGTTTGCGTTCATGTTAATCACGGACTTATGCGCAAAGGAGAAAGCGAACAGGTTATTGAAGTTTTCGGCAAAGCTCTTGATGCTAACCTTATCTATATTGATGCAACAGACAGATTTCTCGATCTTCTTGCAGGTGTTGAAGAACCGGAAAAGAAGCGTAAAATTATAGGTGGCGAATTTATTAAGGTTTTTGACGAAGAGGCTGCAAAGCTTGAAGGTATTTCTTTCCTTGCTCAAGGTACAATTTATCCCGATATTCTTGAATCTGACGGTGTTAAAGCTCACCACAATGTCGGTGGACTTCCCGAAGATATGGAAATGGAACTTGTTGAACCTGTAAAGCTCCTTTATAAAGATGAAGTAAGAGTGGTCGGTGAGGCACTTGGTCTCCCCCACGCAATGGTTTACCGTCAGCCCTTCCCCGGTCCCGGACTCGGTGTACGCTGTCTCGGTGCAATTACCCGTGACAGACTCCACGCTCTCCGTGAAGCAGATGCAATTCTCCGCGAAGAATTCGATAATTGC
>JAZSCL010000172.1:0-11065 GCA_045602905.1 Acutalibacteraceae bacterium | reverse complement strand
GTCTTTGACCGCACTTTCAACCGCATTCTGAAGTCCGTCCTGCATTGAAAGAATATCATCCGCAAACCGACGCATAAAGGGAGGCATACGGCTCGTATCAATCTGAGTGTTGAGATTGCCGTTTCTCATCTGCGCCGCACCAGCCATGATTCTGTCAAGTGAAACAACGGTGAGAAGCGCAAAAAGAATGATTGCTATATCACCGATTATGCCGAGAAGATACATAGGCAAACCAAGTTCTTCAACACCTTCAAGGCAGAAAAGCATTGCAAAAGAGTAGTATATTCCCGTTGCAACAATAAATCCCGCTACCGCACAGCAGGCAATAAGCTTGAACTTTTTGCCCATGCCCTGAATATAATCGCTTGCAAGGATAAACTTGATTTTGCTTACGGTTTTGCGGTAAATTTCTTTTGCTTTCTTCCATATCCAACGCAGAGGATGAAGAATCCACCAGCAAAGAGTTCTCTTTCGGAAGGTCTTGTTGCGTGCGTTACGCACAACAATTGAAGTAAGCCCCGTCCATATCAAGAAAAATGCCGAAACAAGAAGTCCCGTGATTACCGAATACCAGCCGCTTGCACTGTACATAATCAGATTTATGAAATCGTCATAACGGTACGCATATCCCGGATCCGATTCGTAAATTCCGAGTCCGACAGCTGCCACGGCAAGCAGAATCATTATTCCGATTCCGAGAAGGCTTGTTATCTCAATGGGCACTTTGTCGATGGAATATGTTCTGATTCCGTCTGCTGTTCTGCCTGTCAGCTTGAGAAGATAAATGCAGGCTGCCGATGCAAGAAGCAGGGTAACAAAGAAAATCGCAAGGCAGGTTTCCGTATTTCTTAACATATATGGATTCCTGCTGAAATCGTGGAAGCCTTTTTCGGAAAGAGTGAAGCCGTCAAGAATTTCAGATGCAGGCTGAGTTGCGGGAATAAAGCCGAAATACGCCGCCTTTACGCTGTCTGTTATGTTTCTGAAGTCCGTTCTTGAAAGCCAGCTTTCTCTGTCATCACGGTCATAAAGTGCTTCATGAAGGTCACCCATCATGTTTATCGGTTCAGGCGGATTTTCACCTTTCACAAGAGTGTATTTGCCGTCTTTGAAGCGTTCAACATACACGTCGCCCATCTTTTCAAGGATTTTTTCCTCGCTGTCATCGGCGGTAAGTCCGCAGTTTGTGAAAACATCGCCCGTTTCATAAACAACAAAATAGTTGATTCTCTTAACAAAATTAAGCCTTGTAGCATCTCTGTATGACTCGCTGTATCTGTCAACCATCATTCCGTCATACATCGACTTAAGCTGAGTCAGCATGGCATCAAGAGGAACTTCGCCGTAGCAAGTGAAATCGCTGATATCGTTAAGGGTGCGCAGAGCATCCGAAATCTGCTTGATTTCAACGGGCACCGACCTGCCGTCATAGGGGTAATATGCACCTCTGTCAACCATTGTTGTGGGCATCCATGTTGTTTCGGGAACCATAACCTCAACCGCCGTTGAATATTCCGAAGGCATGCTTGTATGCACAACGGGAGGATTTGCCGAAGATACGGTTGTTGGAATCACCTTCTGAGGTCCGCTAATCTGAACAAAGGAATTCGGGTCGAATTCTTCCTTGCTGATTAGCTGACCGTCATAGCTGAAATAATAGGTCAGACCGTTGTAGACATAGGTGTATCTGTAGCGGTTACCGTCATCAACATAAACTGTGATATCCTTTTCTTTGAGCAGATTATAGCAATCCGTTACATCTTTTTTTCTCTGCTCATATTCTTCGAGAAGCTCCTTGCCTCCGTCGGTCTGAAGGAATTCTTCAAGAGTATCAATCGCCCTTGCTTTTCCCTCATAAATCACATCATAGATATAACTGTTCATCTGCCATCTGAATGCGGTTGTCTGAGTGAATTTTCTGTGTTCATAGCCGTTATAGAAGAAAAACCCTCTGACCGCCATGCTTATTGCGTAGCCTGCGGTGAAGAATAAAACCGCCGCCAGAATAAACGCAATAATCTTTTTGGCTGAGCCGTGTTTAATATTTTTCAATTTTATATCCAATGCCCCACACCACCTTTAAATATTTCGGGTCTTTGGGATTAATTTCGATTTTTTCACGGATTCGTCTGATATGTACCGTAACCGTTTTTTCTGCGTAGCAGGCGGATTCATTCCAAACCGCCTCGTAAATCTGCGCCGTTGAAAGCACTCTGCCTAAATTCTCCATGAGAACATTGATGATCCCGTATTCCGTTGCCGTAAGCTTAACGGGTTCGCCGTCAAGGGTGAGCTCCTTTGCAAGAGTATCCAGCGAAAGTCCCGCTGTTGTGATAACTCCCTCTTTCTTCTCCAATGAGCCGAGCATGGTGTATCTTCGGATTTGTGATTTCACTCTTGCCATAAGCTCAAGAGGATTGAACGGCTTTGTTACATAATCATCAGCGCCGAATGAAAGACCCGTTATTTTGTCGGTATCTTCGCTTTTTGCGGAAAGCAGAATTATGGGAATGTTATGCTGTTCACGCATTTTCAGCGTTGCCTGCAAGCCGTCAAGGCCGGGCATCATGATGTCAAGAATAACGCAGTGCACTTCATTATTCTTCACCTGCTCCAACGCTCCCCTGCCGTTTTCGGCACGGAGCACGTTGTAGCCTTCAAGCTTAAGATAAATTTCAACGGAATCAAGAATTGCGATGTCGTCATCGCAAACGAGTACGGTATACATGATTTCACCTCAAAAAAAATCATTCCCTCGGAACGATTACTATTTTAAAGGGTCGGGGTTACAAATTAAGTCATAAAATTATTACAACTTTATTAAGATTTATTACGGTTTAAGAATACCCGTTTCAATCGAGGTGTTGATAATCCCCTCAACGATGTGCCACAATTCGGGCGTTGCGGTGCGGATGATATCCATGCGCTTATAAATCTGCGGTGCGTGAACATCGCCCATCTTCCATGTATGACCGTTTGTCATGTAGTTGAGAAGCAGAGGCTGAAGTCTGTCAACGGCATTGGCATAGCGGGATTCAGCAGTTTCCTTCTCCTCAAATTCATCCCATAACGCACGGATTTCAGCACCCTGCACGGGGTCGAGCATTCCGAAAAGCCTGTTTGCTGCTTCAGTCTCACGGTCAAGCTTATCCTCATTGCCTTTGGCATCATAGGCAAAGGTATCGCCTGCATAAACCTCAACAAGGTCATGCACAAGAGTGATTTTAAGCACACGCTCAATATCAACCTTTTCTGCACTGTATTCCTCCAGAATCATTGCCAGCATGGCAAGATGCCACGAATGCTCCGCATCGTTTTCCCGTCTTGAACCGTCAACCACAAGATTGCGGCGGAGAACGTTTTTCATTTCGTCTATGACCAGAAGAAACTTAATCTGATTTTTTATTCTTTCATTATTTATAAATCCGAATTTTTCCATTTCAACATCTCCTTTTTTACGATTATATCACAGACACAGAGCATTCTCAAGGTTGAAAGAATACAATAATTATGGTAATATATATAATATAATCTGTTTTTTCGGAGAAATCAAAATGAAAATTCTTGTTGAGCTTTATGACCGTGAGCCGATATTCAACTATCTTGCAACCGCCTTTTTCAAACCCGAAAAGGTTTATTTTGTCGGCGGAAAAAGAACGATAAGTCCCCGATGCAAGGCAAAAACCCGAAAATTTGCGGAAATCATGGGTCTTAAAAGTGAATTTGTTTACAAGGCTGCAAAATCCCCCGATTTTTCGGATATAAAATCAGAGCTTGAAAACGTTATCGCTTCGGAGCGTGCAAACGGCAACAACTGCGTGATTGATGTTACGGGCGGCAGCGACCTTTCGCTTGTTGCTGCAGGCTGTCTTATGAAAAACGGCACGGAAATAGTGCGTTACGACATAAAAGAAAACCGTTTCAGAAATTTTTCAACGGGCGAAGCCTTTGATGTTGATTTAAAAATCCCCTGCGAGGCATTTGTTACTGTTGCGGGAGGTACAATCTACGAGGAATCCCGTACAATGAACTATTCCGAAGCCGATTGGGATATTATCAGAAATCTTATTGACATTTATTTTGAATACCGTGACGATTGGAACAGATTTGTTAAATATCTTCAGCGTATTTCAAAAAAAGACGGTGAAAAGGTTGGCGACAGCCTTGATATTTCAGCTCCCGTGACCGTTTCCGACAACGGAAAGGTTTATTCTTATAACGATGCCATTCTGCGGAAAATCGAGAGCACAAAAGCAATCCGCAACTATAAATCCGACCTTAAAAATCAAAGAATCAGCTTTGAATACGCATCGTCGAAGCTTGCGAATCTGCTTGTTAATGAGGGCGTGTGGCTTGAGCTGTGCGTTTATCTTTCCGCAAAGGAAACCGACGGATTTTTTGATGCTCAGACGGGCACAAAATTCGTTTGGGGTGTTCCCGAAAAGGATATGCCCGTGCAGAGACTTCTCTCCGACTCAACTCCGAGAAATGAGGTTGACGTTATGATGACCCGCGGAGTTATGCCCGTTTTTATCTCGTGCAAAACGAGGTATCCCATTAATGAGGATCTGAACGAGCTTTATGCAATAAAAGAAAACTTCGGCGGTAAGATTTCAGCCGCAATTCTTGCAACAACAAAATTTGTTGATTCCGAGTCACCCGTTGCCGAGAGAGCAAGGGCATTGGGAATAGGAATAATCGACGAAAGGAACTTTGAAAACGGAACGGTTTCGCAAAGACTGCTCCGACTGACAGGTGATTGATATGCCTCAGAAGGATAAAATCGAACTGACCAACATGGTTATGATTGAAGATAAATCAACGGGAAAGGTTCTGGTACAAGAAAGAATAAAAAGTTGGTGCGGACTCACTTTTCCCGGCGGTCACGTTGAAGAGGGCGAAAGCTTTGTTGACTCTGCCGTACGCGAAGTGAAAGAGGAAACGGGGCTTGATGTTAAAAATCTTCAGTCCTGCGGAGTTATTCATTGGGCACACAACAAGCGTTTTGAAAGATACATTGTTTTTCTTTATAAGACCTCGGATTTCAACGGAGATTTGCTTGATGCAACCGATGAAGGCAGGGTTTTCTGGATTGACCCCGATGAGCTGAAAAATCAGAAGCTTTCAGAAAACTTTGACAGATATCTGCCCATGTTTTTTAACGAAAAATTCAGCGAAGCCTATGCCTCATGGAATGAGGATGACCCTCAGATAATCATATACAAATAAAACCTCCCGTACGGGAGGTTTTTATTATTTCTTTTTTATGAATTTGGGGATTACAAGGCATCCTGCGATAACCGCAACCGCCGCAACACCTGCGATGATTACCCACATCATTTCAGGACTGCCTGTATCCGGTGATGCGATAAGCATAACCTCTTCCTCTGCCGCAAAAGCGTAGAGTGCCGCCGTAGCAACGCCCAGAACCATTATTGCACAAAGCACAAGCGCCACTATTCTTACAAACAAATTTCTGCCTTTCATAATTCCTGTCTCCTTATATTCACGCTAATTCAAGCAATTCTTTCATAGCTTTTCCGAGATTATCCGCAATTTCGGATGCCTCTTCCTTTGTTTTTCCGCATCCCGTTATATAAACCTTGATTTTCGGCTCTGTGCCCGAAGGTCTGACTATTGCAAAATTGCCGTCGGGAAGGGTATATGCAAGCACATTGGATCTCGGAAGTCCGATTTCTCTTGATTCTCCCGTTTCCGTGTCTGTGATTGTGCCTGCCTCAAAGTCGTGAACCTCAAGCACCTTAAGACCTGCAAGCTCTTTGGGAGGCTTTTCTCTTGTTGCGGTCATTATTTCAGCCATCTTCACCATTCCGCTTGCACCTTCAAATGCGAAGTTATAAAGGCTGTTCACATAATTTCCGAACTCTGCATATATTTCATCAAGAACATCAACAAGAGTTTTTCCCTTGCTCTTATAATAAGCTGCCATTTCGCAAATCATGAGCGATGCGGCAACGGCGTCCTTATCCCTTGCATGAGTGCCTATCAGATAACCGTAGCTTTCTTCGAATCCCATGATAAAGCGGTTTTCATCGCCCGTTTCCTCAAGCTTTGCAATAAATTCTCCGACATACTTGAAGCCGGTGAGAACATCAACAACCTTGCAGCCGTATTTTGCGGCAACTCTGTCAATAAGCTTGGTTGAAACAAAGGATTTTGTCATAAGGGAATTTTCGGGAAGTGTACCCTTCTCTTTTCTTGCAGAGAGCATATATTTCGCAAGAAGAACGCCAACATCGTTGCCCGAAAGAAGAACATATTCGTCACCCGTCAGCACGGCGATTCCCACTCTGTCGCAGTCGGGGTCGGTTGCGAGCATCAAATCGGCTTTTTCGGTTTCGGTAAGCTTTAATCCGCATTCAAAAACCTGTCTGATTTCGGGGTTTGGATACGGACAAGTGGGAAATTTTCCGTCAGGCATTTCCTGCTCGGGAACAACGGTCACATTCTCAAATCCCGCTCTTGAAAGTATTTTTCTAACGGGGATATTTCCCGTACCGTTGAGGGGTGTATATATGAGCTTGAGATTGCTGCTTCTGCTGATTCCGGGGTTGATGGGTCTTTCCATAACAAGGCTGTAGAAAGCCTCGCACACCTCGTCCGGGATATACTCAACAAGACCTTTTTTCATAGCTTCATCAAAAGGAATTCTCTTTATATCCTCAAACATATCAACCTTCTGAATAAAGCTGTAGGTTGCGAGTGCCGCCTCATCGGTCATCTGATATCCCGACGGGTCATAACACTTATAGCCGTTATATTTTGAAGGATTATGGCTTGCAGTTACAACAATACCGCTCTGACACTTAAGATGCCTGATTGCATAGGAAAGCATGGGAGTGGGCATAAGAGTCGGAAAAATATATGCCTTGATTCCGTTCGCGGCAAGAACTTCCGCACATTGCTTCGCAAAAACATCGGAATTGATTCTTGAATCATATCCGATTGCAACGCTCGAAGAATCATACTTGCTGTTAAGATAATCCGAAAGACCCTGAGTTGCCTGACAGACCGTGTAGGTATTCATTCTGTTTGTGCCTGCACCGAGTACGCCTCTTAAGCCTGCAGTTCCGAATTCAAGATTTCTGTAAAAACGGTCAAGGATTTCATCATCATTGCCCTTGATTGCAAGCAATTCGGCATGAATTTCCAGGTTATCTTCGGTTTTTTCAAGCCACAAATCATAGAGCTTGTTCACATCGTTCATAGCAATACAACTCCTTTTTCAATCATTATCCATTATTATTTTACCTTGTTTTAAATTTATTGTCAACGATTTAAAAACATTCCGCCTGAATTGTAAATTTTTAGAGTGAAAAGATTCGAACTTCATACGGTTTTGAAAGGCATATTTCCGCCACAGCGTCGTTAAAAATCTTTGAAATAGCCTCGTATTCCGTGCAGATTTTTGCCTTGCTGTGACAAAAATCTGCTCTTTCAAAACTGCGAAGCACCGAAAAGGTCGCAGTTTTGATTCAGCGGAGCGTTTCTTTTCTGCAGGCATACGAGCGTATGTCAAAGAAAAAAACGCTTCGATGGGTCGGAAATCCGACCTTTGCGGCGTATTTAGTTTGAATTTTTTCACTCTGTCGTTGACATTTATTTTTCTGTTTGCTATATTAGAATTAATTACAATATATAATGGGGAATTATTATGAGTACATTTGCTTTTTATCTCAACAGAATCTTAACGCTCGTTTTTGCGGTTATTCTTATTCCGTTTTCTTTGCTGACCCACGGAATTGATCTCATTTCCGAAGGAAAAAGAACTGATAACGCAAAAACAAACATTGTGGGAATAGGTGCATATTTCCGCTCTCAGGGTATGAGTTTTGACGGTGAAAGCTTCTATTTTTCATCCAAAACAACCCTTATCCGGACCGATGACGATGCAAAAACCGTTACCAATGCAAACTATTTTGCAATCCCCGATGAGCTTAAGAATTTAGGCATTGCTCATATCGGCGGACTCAGCTGTTACAACGGCTTTATATATGCAGGTCTTGAAGACAGCAAGGTCTGGGATTATCCGATAGTCGGAATATTTGATTCGCAGTCACTTCAGCTTGTTGATTATCATATACTGGACAGCGAAAAGATAACAAGAGGGCTTCCGTGGGTTTGCGTTAATCCCGAAAACGGTCTGCTTTATTGCACCGACCATTCAAAAAATCCCACAAAGCTCATGGTTTACGATACCGCAAAGGATATGGAATTCGTTAAAGAGGTTGCTCTTGAGGAATCGCCATATGCAATTCAGGGCGCCGAATTCCATAACGGAATTATTTATGCCGCAACCAACGATGATACTCAGGCAATTTACACAATCAATCCCGATAGCGGCGAGGTTGATAAACTGCTTGACAGAAATCTTACCTCAGGCAGCGAGGGCGAGGGCATGACATTCATGAAAAAAGACGGCGAAACCGTACTTGTTGCGATGGATATGGGCCCACTGTTTATAAACGCTTTTGTACGCGAATATAATTTTGAATAAAACTTCGGAGGAGAGAAAATGAAAAACAAAACCTTGCCCGTAGTTTTTTCTGCGGTTGCGGCGGCGATAGTGTGCATCGTTGCCGTACTCGGATTCAATATGTTTTCAGGGTCAGACCCTTCAATTGCTCCCGATGATTCGTTCATGCCCGATTACGGATACTCAAATGAAAACATAAACAATTCCCATGAAAGCACAACGGAAGAATCAAAGCTCTCATGGTTTGAATCTCTTTTCAGCACAACAGAAACAACTGCCGTTACAACAGATACAACAACGGATATTTCCGAAACAGAAACCGTAACCGAATCTGAAGCAGAAACAACCGTTGCCGAAAACACAACGCTCACGGAAAAGGTTACTCAGCTCACAACTCTTGCGGCGGACACATTCAAGGATGTTTTCAAGATGCCGGTTGCTCCGCTGTATATTCCGCCCGACACCGAAATTAACTTTGCAACCGCAAATCTTGCATCATATAAATATTATCCCGAAGGCAACTATTACTATACCGACGACAAGGAATGCTGGCAGAAAAATTTCGGTTTCAATGAAGTTTACGATAAGTTTGCACCCATCACCATGATGTATTATGACACCGTGAGAACAATTTTCAACTACGGCGGAGAGGAATGGATGATACAGATGTGGAAGGGTCAGTACGGCTACTGTTTTGTAGGCGGTGAAGTCGGTATCTACACAAGACGCCAGGGCAGCAGCGGCACGCATTTCTCCTGTGCCGACAAGGAAGACTGGCTCAATATGGAAATGGCATTCATCTGGGATGAATTTAATGACGGAGTATATAACACCATTTTCACGAGACCTTATGAAAAATATTGGTGGTGCACGGGCTTTGTTGTCGGTTTCCCCAACAAAAATATCATCAAGACCCGTGAAGAATTCCGCCTTGTGTCACACATCACCTTCAAGGATTCCGAGATGGCGGATGCTTTCTGCAACGCCTTCTCCGCAAACGGATTCAGAAGAGTTGCAAAGCTTGATAATAACGAAATCGACACCTTTGTTCAGCTTGGAAACGAGGTTGCGTTCGTCTGGCAAAATGTAATTCATGAATAAGCAAAGAAAAAACCACGGTTCTGCCTGGTATTCATAAAACAGCAATCTGTAAAATTATTGTTATAAGCATCTGTCTAACAGGATTAGCAAAAAGAAGAACACGAGAATTTGAAGTATTACTTCATTTCTCGTGTTCTTTTGCTGATTAACAGAGATTGCTTTCCGTTATCTGATTAAGGTAAAACTCATAGTTTGTTTATTGAATTTTTTATGCTTTCTTTTCCTGTTTCCAAAAGTCTATAAAACGGAAAACCTGTTTATTAAATAAGTGATTTGGTCCGGTACGAGTGTTCATAACGGATTCAATGAATAAATTGTTAACGGAGGTTATCAAAACTTGCACGCATTTCGTCAACCGTACCGGTTGCGATATAGTAGTTATATTCGCTCGGAACGAAGCTTCGGAAAGTGTTATGCTTAACAGCCGCAATATATGATGTTTGCGGTGCTACGGACGGGTCTTTATCTGTGGTGGTTTCTCTGGCCAGGACACCGGCAAGGAAATTTCCGTGGTGAGGCGTATAAATACCGATTCCGAAGCTGTCGTCAAACTCGCCGATAAATGCCGACCAGTTTTCCGTTGCCTGGAAATTGGGGTAGCCTGCATCGGGCCAGAAAATGAGTTCGTTCTGATATGAATAATTTTTATCTCCCGTCCAAGGTGCATCGCCGCCATAATAAACGAATCTGTTGAAGGGCTCTATGCAGTAAAAGGCGGGGAGCTCCTGAGTTGTGTAATATTCGGGATAACCCGAAAAATCAACGAATCTGCAGGCTATCTCAACGGCACCGTCGCAGATGCTGTAGGTTGCCTCCATATACGAAGGGCTCATATCCGTCGCAGGCTTTGCCCAGTCAAGGGGTCTGCACTTGATATAGATATAGTCATCGCCCACAACAAGGTCAACTATTTTGCTGCTCTCGTTATACTGATTGCCGCCCTGCACGGGGTTATAATTCCACTTGTGTTCACCGTACATAGCGCTCTGATAATCATCGCAATCAAAGGTGCCGTAGTAGGACTGCTGAACAAGTCTGCCCGTATCGTGACGGTTGATGAGATTAACGTTATTGTTGACGGATTTTTTGCCGTATCTCTCGGAAGCCTTTGAATCAACCTTGGTTAAGCCGTCAACCATAACCGCCTGCACGTCGGAATCCAGGTCTTCAAGGTAATCCAGTGCACCACCCCAGAGAAGATTGACACCGATTTTATATTCGCTGTTCTGAAGATAAACATTTTTATCGGGCACTTCACGGTTGAACACGTCAACGCCGACAAGCTCAAACACCGCCGTGTCCTTATCAAGAGGCTCAAGCGTTATTTTGCAAAGAGTGTTTGATTTGGTCTTATCAAGTACACCGTCAATAAAGCTGTAAAAAGGCTTTGTGCCGTCCGAAGGCTCAAGGAAAAAGTCCTCGGAATACTGTTTACCTTTGAGCATATATGTAATTACGCCTTTTATA
>JAZSCL010000171.1:0-21776 GCA_045602905.1 Acutalibacteraceae bacterium | reverse complement strand
GCCGAAAAGAGAAATTGTTTTATCAACGATTGATGCAACATAATAAGGCTTTCCGCTTTCATCGATTTCAAAATGAAGATTCTCTGTCATCAACGTGGGATATTCCAGCCAGATGTGTCTTTTTGCATCTTCAAGAAAATAGGCGGAGGGAATATATTTCATGCCTTCGGATTTTTCAAACGAAGCTGACAGTGAAACGGGGTCAACGGTAACGTAGCCTTTAACGCCCTCTTTGTTGTTCATCCATTTGAAGAATCCTGCATATTCAAGAGCAGAAACCTTTACGGGTTTTCCGTTGTAGTCAATCTGTATGTAATCGTTAGAAACATCAAACTGGCTCACAACATCCGAAAGAGCACCTATTTCACGGTCGCCGGGCATTCGTGCCGATGCCGTATCCATAAGAGCTATGGAATCGGTTTCTACGGACTCCGATAAATCGGCGGTGAAATCAGAGTCATCAACTTTCAGAATTTTTGCATAAGAGGTTGCGTTGAACATAGTGCTGCCGATAATCCCTGCTCCGATAATGATAACGGTCAAGGCGATGGGCAGAATGTAAGGCACTATTGAAAATCTGAATTCGCTGTGTTTCTTTGTGCGGCCCTTTGAACCTGTCTTTTTTGAAACGGTTACCCATCCGAAATCTTTGCATCCTTTTGCAAGTCTTCCTGCCGCAGTTCCTGCAAACAGAGCAAGGATAACAATAACCCAAAAGCCGGGATTACGGATATTGATTGCGGTGCTTGAAATAAAAAATCCTGCTGCTGATATAATCAGGGCTGTAACCAAGCCCGTAATCAAACCTGTAATAACGGGTACTATGCTTGGTTTTTTCATGTTTTTCACTCCTTATTAATGGAATTCATCTATAAGACGCTTTAAAAAATTTTTTGGTCTATAATATTATGCCAAAATTTCTTTTAACAGTCAACAACATGCCTTAAGCAATCCCACCGCACCGGCGATTAATGCAACGGGTAATAGCAGAACGAATCCGCCGACGAAGATTGCGAGAAGAATAAATACGGGAACTGCGATTGCAAGCAGTATTGTTGCAACGATTTTGGCTGCGCCCCACGTTATCTTGAACGCCAGTCCGATAGCTTTGAAGAAAAGCCAGATTGCGAGAATCGAAAATATTATTTCAATCAAAAAAATCACTCCTTATGTTATTATATGTGTCAGGCGGCTTCCTGAGATTCTTTCCAGATGTTGTATGATTCCAGATCATTCTTTATCGTATCGAGAACGATTTTGAAAACCATCGCATCATCGGCAACGCCCAGAACGGGGAAGGTGTCAACAATAAAATCCACGGGACTCAGAATATAAATGAGTGCAACGGTAACCGTCACAAGGGAAGAATACGGAATGTTTTTGTAAACTCCGTTGATTGTGTCAATCAGCATATCGCATACCGACGGCACATCCACAAACCACTTTTTCAGAAACGATACGTTGCCTAATTTCTTGGTGAATGTCAATGCTTTTGTTGCAAGATTGCGGACGGATTCGTTGTTTTTAAGTATCTTTTCGGCTTTTCTTTTCAGAAAGGCGAACATCATTTTAATTGAAAAGCTCTCGGTTTTGAGGGTTACGGGTGCATCTGCATTCTGAAATTCAACCTCGATAATATTATCGTTTCTTGCGGCAAGAACGCTATTTACGGAATTTGTCATCACTTTCCGCCTCCTTTTTCGTGTTTGTTATCTCTACCCCGATAATTCGTGCATAATCGGGATTTTTTGTAAGTTTATCTGTCAGCCTGATTGCCAACATTCTCTGTCTTGGGCTCATATGCAACACTCCTTTGTGTTTCCTTGACTATATGATAACTCACAAAAACACAAAACTGAATGACACTTTGTGCGGAAAACACACCCTGTTTTTTCACAATAAATGCAAAAACGGTGCCCGGTTTAATTCCGGACACCGTAATTTCTTATTCGCCTTTGATTTGATTGTATTTTTCTATGTTGATTTTCTTGTCTGCGAGCATCTGTTCAACCCATAACTGCAGAGTTTCAACGGTAATTGAAATTCGTTCAAGTTCTTTCTGTATGAACACAAAATCCTTGATTTCATCGTCATCAATCATGCCGTCGGCAGTGATTTCGATGAGTCTTTCCTGGCTCTTTTTCATTGAATTGAGCGACGAAAGCATTTCGAGAACAATCTGTGCGAGGTCTTTGACCTTGACTTCGGGCACATATTTTTCACCTATAGGACACTCTTTTGAACAGTAATGGTTGCAGAGAGTCGGCTCGCCGTAGATTTCAGCAAGAAGCATAACCTCATCGGGAGTTATCGGGAATTTGCCGTTTTCAATTCTTTCAAGACGCTCGGGCTGAATGGGATTATTCATAAGCGATGCCTTGTCGCAAACATCGTCTCGTGTCAGGTCATGCTTTTTTCGTGTTTCTTTGTAGATTGTGTCTGCCATACCGATTCTCCTTGTAAACGGATTTCACAATATGTATTGTAACACGAATCATGTAATATTTCAATATTGCATTAACACCTCAAAAATCAGAAAAACAGGGTCTCTGAAACCCTTGCATATCAACGGTTCTGAGACCCCGCAACTTAAGAGTGCGTTTTCTGCGGAATTAATTGTTGTTTTGGCGTTATCTTTTTTTACCTCTGCGTATATAATCTTCGTTGATGTCGTTGCTCCAGCTTGAATCAAGATGAGCCTTTGCTCTGACATTGCAGACGGCTTTGGCAACGGTATTATAAACTATGCTTGTGCCTTCACGGTCGGCATTGTAGTTAACGGATCTGTCTGCGCCGATACCGTATTTTGCGGCAGTTTCAACTGCATCGATATTCGCACCGATAAAAAGGAATTCCCATCCGTATTTTTCTTTCTGACGCTCAATCATTGCCTTAACCTTGTCGCTTGTGTAGCGATGGCTTGCATTTTCCATGCCGTCGGTTGTAATGATGAACATCGTGTTTTCGGGAACGTCTTCGGGTCTGGCATACTTGTGAACATTGCCGATGTGGTGAATTGCTCCGCCGATGGCATCGATGAGTGCGGTACAGCCTCTGACGGTGTAGTCACGGTCCGTCATGGGCTTGATTTCGGAAAGCTTCACTCTGTCGTGAAGCACTTCGGATACATTGTCAAAAAGCACGGTTGAAACATAGCATTCGCCGTTCTGCTTTTTCTGTTTTTCAATCATAGCGTTGAATCCGCCGATTGTGTCGGTCTCAAGGCCTGCCATTGAGCCGCTTCTGTCAAGGATAAATACGAGTTCAGTAATGTTGTTTTTCATAGTTTTGTCCTCCCAAAATAAAAATGTGGTTGCTTGGTTTCTCAACCTTACAACCACATTATAGCGATTTGTTTTATTCAATTGGTCGCCTGAAGGGAGACTTTTATTCCTTTACGGCTTTGTTGATATACACAGCATATAAAAGCGGAACAATAATAAGGAAAACAGGTGCAACATATAAAGACACGGTGTTATCTGCATTGAAAATTGACAAGGCGTTGTTCACGGAATGGGCAATTATACAAGGAACAATTGATTTGCTTTTTCGGAATATTATAACAAACAAATAACCGATTGCCGTTGCATAGCATATCTGAAGCAGGGTTGGAATCAGCTCCGCCCCGTTAAAAAGATTTACGATATGACCGATTCCGAATGTTATTGAACTGACCGCTACGGCGGCTGTCACATTATCCTTTTCCATCATCTTAAAAAGATAACCACGGAAAATAATTTCTTCGATAAAGCCGACGTTGAGCATTGTCAGAATATGAAATATAATTTCTTGCGGTGTGTTATTAATGTTGATTCCCGACCAGAGATTTACGGATACTATCAAAACAAGGGGAAGAAAAAATAAAAATTTCTTCGGATTTCTTGCTTTTGTCAATCCGTAGTACGGTATTCTGTTAAGAGCGATTGTCAGAATTATCAGAGCAACCGAAAACACGGTGTTTATAACTGCACTTCTGTAATCCGCTACGCCGAAATTCTGCACACAGTATGAGTTGATTACAACATACAGAATAATCAACAGTATGCACATCGGAGTTTCGTGTTTTTCAAAAAATTTTTTCAGCATATTATTCTCCGTATCAGCAACCCAAAAGCACCTGGTCAAATTCAAAAAGTGCTTCGTTTATTTCGAAAATATCATATATACCCTTTTGCAGAAAATATCTGATTATTTTATCAAAAGTAAAGCTTTGAGATAGTGTAAGCCCTGCGGATGCAAGCAAGTCCTGAGTTTCGTCAAGGGTCAGTTCAAGTGCGATTGCGAATGCAACGGCAGTCTGTTTTGACGGCTTGTATGTATCGGGATTGCATTTGATTTTGGAGAATGTTTTTTTATCAACGTTGGCTTTTTTGTAGCATTCAACATCGGTCATTCCCTTTGAATCAATCAGGTCAAAAAGCTTGTATGCAAAGGATTTATCCATCGTCTTCATATATTCCTGAAGGCTTTTGTTTTTTGAACTTCCGAACAGTTTCTTTCGGAGAGATTTTGCTTTTGGCGCAACCGAGGCACAAACAGAAGGCTCGGCATTTTCCCGCATTAAACCGGTCTCAAAGCAATTTGCTTTCGATGCAAAAACAGTTTGTTCAACATAATCGTCATTGATAAGCTCAGCGATTTCATTGAAAACGGTTCTGCTGAATTCGTATGAATTGCGGTCATATACGCAGAGATAGACCGTAAGTTCATGCTCAAAAAGGAATTCGGTGATAACCTGAATTGCAAATTTCAGCACCCGGTCTTTCGGATAGCCGTAAGCACCTGCGGAAATAAGAGGAAACGCAACGGATTCGCAACCGTTTGCAACTGCAAGTTTGAGAGATTCAATGTAACAAGACTTAAGAATAATGCTTTCACCTGCAAGACCTCCGTGCCATACGGGACCGGAAGTATGGATAACATATTTTGCATCAAGGTTGTATGCGCCCGTAATCTTTGCAGTGCCGAGACCGAGAGGTTTTATTTTCTTACACTCGGCATCAAGCATAGGACCTGCAGCGGTATGCACAGCAAGGTCAACTCCGCTGTAACCCACCATTTCTTCGTTGGTTGTGTTGACAATAGCATCAACCTTCATTTTGGTTATATCTTGTCTTATGATTTGTAACGGCACGGTATCACCTCATTTTTGAATATTATATCATAAATAATTATATTTGCAAATAATTACAGGTGGCTTTAAAAATATAATCCGAACCTTAGTTTTAAACCATAGGTTCGGATTATCATCTTTTGGTCAGAGTGCAGAGTTTCGGGGTTGGGGGCTGCTTTTTATGCCAAAACCAAGGCATGTCAACAGTTTTCATTCCGACGGTGTCCACCGTTATTTACGGTAGTTTAGTCACTTATTAGTCACTGAGCACAATCAGAATTTTTTGTTATCAATAATCCATTCGAGCAAATCGTCATATTTCATTTCGCCGGAGGCAACAGCAAGACCTACTCTGGCAACATCGTCAACAGAAGGATCGATTTTGATACCGTTAACTTCGAGAAATGTCATCATAACATACATTCCGATTCTTTTATTACCGTCAACAAAAGCATGATTGGATATCAAGGCATAGCCAATCCTTGCCCCTTTTTCTTCTTTTGAAGGATAAAGTTCTTCACCACCAAAAGTCTGAAAAGCGGATTCCAACGCACTTTCAAGTAACGCAAAGTCTCTGATATTGGGATCTCCACCCGTTTCTTCCGTAATAAGCTTGTGGAGCAAAAGAACCTTTTCCTGACTGAATTTTATCATTTTGCCAACTCCTCAAATGCACGTCTGTATTTTTTGAGAATTCTTGCCGCAACAAAATCTATCTTTTCATCTTCGGTCATTTCAATTGTTGTATCACTTTCTATATCGACAAGCCTGTACTTGGGTTTGTTATTTTTAAAAATATAAACTTCTCCTGCTTTATCAACCATACGAGCAATTTTTGAAAAATTTTGATTTGCTTCGGAAATAGGAACAATCTGATTGATATTGATGTTCATAAACAACACCTCCTTATTTTTAATAATATTATAAGCGATTTTTAGGATATTGTCAACCTAAATAATATGGTACAAATAATTGCCCGTGTCTTTAATAAAAAAGATAATCCGAACCTCAACTGAATATGAGGTTCGGATTATCATCTTTTGGTCGGAGTGCAGAGTTTCGGGGTCGGGGGCTGCTTTTTATGCCAAAACCAAGGCATATCAACGGTTTTCATTCTGATGATGTCCACAGTTTTCCATAGCTGTTTAGTCAGTTTTTAGTCACCTGATAACTCATTACAGCAGTCATTTGACTATAAGATCAGAATTGTTATTTAAAAAACTTTATCAACTTATCAGAACACAAAATTTCTTGAGTTGTTGTTTTTTGAATGTTTATGGATATTTGATTTTTTAAATTAAAGAACCACCCTTGACAGAAATTTATGTCAAGGGTGGCAGTACTTTGGAAATTATTCAATTACTATTCCGACAGTCTCTTTTTCTGTGATGTTGCTCCATTTAGAGCCTCTGCACTGAACTCCGAGATTCTGTTCTCCTGCAACCGTAAACTTATATTTTATTGTCCATGTTAATGTTCCGTCGCCGTTATCGGTGCAGGTAACATTTGTTGTTGTTTTCAGATATGTTCTTGTGCTGCCTGTTGACATATCCTTGAAACGCACCTTTGTTACATCATCCGTTGTTGTAACCGTAACGGATACAAACCTGGATTTCTTTGCTGTTTCGGGAGCAGAAACAGATATGACTGAATAGGGTACATAGGTCTGAACTTCGTCTTCTTCACCGATAATATTAACCGTAAAGCTCTTGTCGGACTGATCATAGAATACCGAATCGGATTTGTAATACCATACCGAATAGGTCTGAGCGATTACGCCTTTTCCGTTGTTGACAAACATCATAGATATGCTCCATGTCTTTGTTCCGTCACCGTTGTCGGTTATGAGTACGGCAGAATTGGTTTCATGATATACCAGAACGGTATTTTTGCCTTTTTCATCTGTCGTTATAAATTTAAGTCTGGTTACGGAGTCCAGAGTCTTTACATTTATGTCGGTATATTCGCAGTTTTTGATATTCTCAGATGTAGCCTCAACCGAAAGTACGGGACAAGCTTCTTCAAAAATTGCTGTGAACTGCATATCGGATGCGGGCATGGTTTCGAGTACTTCGGGACACCAGCCAGCAAATTCATAGCCTGCCTTTACGGGTGGCTGCGGAAGGGTGATTGCCGTACCTTCTTCAAGATTTTCTGTGGTTTCAACCCCGTCAACAATCCATGTAAGCTTATATGTTTTGGGTGAAACAGTTACCTTGCAGTATGCAGCGTGTCCGCCGTCATCCGTAACGACCTTAACATATGTCGTACCGGGAGCTACTGCAGTAACAAGACCGTCTGCAGTAACGGTTGCGATTGATTCATCATAACTCGTCCACTGCACGGTATTTACATCTGCATCGGCGGGACTGATTGTTGCATTAATCTGTACGGTATCGCCGCACTGAAGATTGAAGAAGTTATTGTCAACCTTAACACCTGTTACCGTGTGAATAATTTCTTCAGCAGGAAGGATTTCTGCATCTTCGTTTTTGGTAAGAACATAGTTTTCTTTTTCGGTGAATATTATCGGGTCAATGTTACCCTTGAACACATCTCCTTTTTCAAGAGCGATATCATCGAAAAGAACAGTTCTTACATTATCATTTTCTTCTGTATATTCAAGAATTGTGTAATTCATACTTCCCGACTCATTTGCAACAATCTTTATGTTGTAGTCATCGGTGGAAGGTACGGAAACAAACTTTTTGCTGTCATAGGAAACAACGAATACGGCATTATCCTTTATGAGTGATTCAGTATCTGTAACCTTTGCAACCAAAGCGCCCGAGGAATTGTAAACATAAACATCAACGGGGCATTCAACTACTGCTGTTTTGGAGCTGACAGAATGGTTGGAATTGTGGCAATACAGCTGATTTATGTAGG
Source organism: Acutalibacteraceae bacterium (assembly GCA_045602905.1). GTDB lineage: Bacteria > Bacillota > Clostridia > Oscillospirales > Acutalibacteraceae > CAG-177. The sequence goes on along the minus strand of JAZSCL010000171.1, from coordinate 13,774 downwards.
CAACACGGTTTGCCGCATCAGCTATATCATCTTTGAATGCATCTCTGCCCAAAACTTTAAGGAATCTGACAACCAACGCATTATCCTTGGCTTTCGCAAACTGTGAAAACAGTTTGGCAGTTGCAAGCCAAGCACTCTTGAATGCCATAAATGCAGAATCAAAATACAATGCATTTTGATATGATGGGTCTTGGATAAAGCTAAGTCTTCTTTCGACTTGCTCTTTTTCAAGTGCAGCTGCAAGCTGAGAATAGTATATCATTTGGGACATAGTCTTATTGAGAGTTTCGGTGTTGGCGAGCAACTGACTGACTGCTGTGCCTAACTGATAACCAATGCATATACCGCTTGTTATTTCCGCAAACACAAAATCACTTCCTGCTGAAAGAGATGGCAACAATTTGTGCATAGCAGTAGAGAAAAACACTTTGATTTTCGCAATATACATATCTTTATAAACAAACAGTATAGATCTAACCAGATTTGACGAAATAATTGTTGCGGTACAATCCATATCAATGAATGCTTGTTTTACTTTTGCGGCAAAATCTGATGAATTATCATAGGCAATATATTCTTCCATTGCCCTCCTCATTTTTCCCTCATCTTCACCAAGGTTTGTTATAGCCTTTTCAAAAACTTTTTTAAAGTATTTATTGTTACAATTCCTGTAAGCATCCAATGCGCTTCCGTAATTAATTGCTTTTCGTAATCTTTCAACAGAATCACCGACAAAATCAGCAACAGACAAACCAATGTCGATACCATATAACACGTTAAAGATTGACTTAACGGTACCGTCCGATATCTTTTGGGACATGATGGCTCTGAAGGTTTTATAATCATCACTTTCGTAATGTCCTCCTGTAAGAATTTCAAGGACTTTATCTTGATTAAGATCAGAGTCTTTTACAATGGTTAAATCCCAGATATCATTCCAGATTAATTTTGATATCTCCTCATAACCTGTTTTTGCTGTATCGTAAAACAGTTTTGTATACTCTGTTTCCATTGCATTGTAAGTCGATTCCTGAAGCATATAATCGGCAAGAACAATATCGGCATAATTTGTAAAGTAATCAAGTTCTATAAATTCATACCAATCATCTTCCCAGCTGTCTTTGAGAGCCTCAGCTATTCTTGCAGGGAATTGGGTGTCTGCGTTTTTATATTTGCTTGAGGAAATGAAATCGAGGTGTTCCTGAATAAACTGATCTTCGGTAATAATCAGAGGTCTTTCTCCGATAAGTGCAATTTCTATGCTGGATGCGTAATATTCATCGCAATCTACTATTGCCTTCTGTAAGTAAGCTGTTCCTTCATAGTCTGTTACATTCTCTATACAATATTCGTAAATCAGGGTCTCTCCCGGTTTGAGAACATCAACAGGATTGTTATAGGGGTCAGATGTCTCATAGAAAGTTGCCTTTCCGTCGGCTGAAACAACACCCAATCTGAGGAAGGTATTTTTAATCAACTTGATTTTCTCCTCAGATACATCTTTCTCGGCAAGTTTTTTCTTATAGGTTTCCGTTAAATTATAAGAAAACTCGCTGACGTTGATTCTGGGACAGTTTACATTTACTTTGCGTTGGTTTACGAGACAAACATTGAAGAACATTTGGTTTTCAATTTCTTCCTGTACCTCTATTCGGAGCTTAACGGTATCGGGTCCGTAAACAACAACGGGATTGTTTGCCTTGAAAGTTGCATTTACCGGGGCATTGAAATCCCTGAGAATTCCGCTGAAGGATGCCGAAAGATTATATGAACCTTCCTTATCGCCTCTGAGAATCCAGGAGGCTCTTGAACTTGAACCACCGTTTATAACCGAAGATATCGGAGAGCTCTGGATAAGGGTTAATCCGGACGGAACGCTGATTTTTGCTGAACAGTCAGCAATTTCGTATCCGGGCGCGGCATTGTTAACAATGTTAAGGTCCGCATAATAGAACTGCTTGAGATATGATGCGGTTATCGGTGTTCGTATAACTGCAACAATCTCTTCGTTGCCGTCATTGGGTATAAACTTTATATCGGTAATCTGAGGATTGAAAGGATCAGGTTTCGGAGGTCCGGGATCGGGAACCGGTACGGGATCCGGTATTACAGGACCAGGATCGGGCTCGGGATCGGGCTCGGGATCCGGCTCGGGATCCGGCTCAGGATCAGGGAAATCAGGTTTGAAGCTTCCGCCACCGTCATCGATTTCGAAAGTAAGAATTACTTCATTGTTTCTTATGTATTTTATGGGAACTTTTTCTTCTCCGTAAATCAGAGTTAACTCAACCTCATAAATCTGCTGGTTTGCGGGGTCAGATGTATCAATACCTGCGGCAACAATCTCTTTAAAGGACATTTCACGAACAGTAAAATCGCCTGTGATGAGATCCTGCTTGACCATTGTCAGAACAGCTGTTGTTGTGTTGTTGGCAGTGACTATAACATTGGTGCCGGTTGGGAGGTATCCGCTCTTATATGTATCTACGGTATATGAGCCTGCTTCCAGATAATGACTTGCATAGCCCTGAGAATTGGTGTAAACAACCTGTTTGCCGGAGGAATTCAGGTTAAAGTAAACAGGTGCACCTGAAATAGCATTACCTGAATTATCCTTGACCAATACCTTTACAAGACCAAGAGTCTGACGCTCGGTAACAGTTATATTTTTCTTTGTTTCGTTTGTATTTCCCTTGGTGTCGGTAATTTTCAGGGTTACTGTGTATTTTCCGACAGCATTGTATTTCTTAATGGGGTTTTTCTCGTTTGAAACCGTGCCGTCACCGAAATCCCAGCTGTATGAAGCAATGCCTTCGTCTGCAATTGAGTCTTCTGAACTGAATACATATTCAACTGTAACTTCGAGGAATGATTCCGAGGTTATTACCGCAGTAACAACAGGAGGCTTTTCGATAACAGTATCGTCACCTTCACCACCTTCGCTACCTTCACCGCCTTCATCATCGGCAGGTTTTTCGATTATTACTTCTTCGGAATAAAAACTTGCTGTATTACCAACCTTGTCGCATGATTCTATGCGATAAATATATGTACCGTATTCAACTGAATCATCAAAACTGTATGAACCTGTATCGGAAACAGCTCTTGAACCGATTATTGTGTATGAACCGCCGTTTACCGAGCGATAAACATTGAATCCTGCAAGGTCTTCCTCTCCGCAGTCATCCCATGTGACGGTGCATACACCGTTTTTATGTTCGGCTTTAAGGTTTTCAGCACTTGGAGCAGTTTTATCAACAGTCAGCTTTACGGCATCGCTGTAACCCGATTCAAGACCGGTTATATCGGTACAGTACGCTCTTACATAAACAGTATCGCCGTCTTCGAGCTCTGAAACGGGAAGAGTTGCTTTTACAACCTTATAGTAATCGCCGATATCGGCAAAGGACTGAAGAACATCGTAAGAACCGAGAAGTCCTTTTTTATACTCAATAACAATTTCGCTGAGCATATTATTGTCGCTGGCAAGAACACTTACTTTGTTTGTTTTTTCGCTGATAAAGCTTCCGTCAGCGGGAGAAATGCTGTTGATAACAGGATTCTCCATGTCTTCAAGCGACTTTGCGCTGACAATTGCGGAATAATCGCTGATATTTCCTGCGGTGTCGGACACTGCAACCTTATAATAATAAACAGTATCTCTGTCAACGGTTTTATCGTAATGATTAAGAGCTGCTGCAGGACCGTATATCTTTGAATAGGTTCCGTTTTCTTCGGTTGCTCTGTAAAGAGTGTACTTATCAAGGTCTGATTCACTGCCCTGGCTCCACTCGATAAGAACATATCCGTCCATGCTTGTTGCTTTTATACCTGAAGGAGCTTCGGGTGCAACACGGTCGATGATATTTTCAACAAGAGGAGCAGAATCAGAAGTATCACTTACGTTGCCTGCATAGTCTGTTGCAACTGCACGGATAAATATGCTTCCGTCTTCATATTCAGCTGCATCAATGCCGCAGGAAATTGTTTTTTCTGACAAATAATCAGAGTATTCCTCAGAATAAACTGTTTTCCAGTCTGTTCTGTTGACAGAAGTCTGTACTTCAATCTTTTTAACCGCAAAATCATCGTCAACGGCAGTTGCGGTGAATACAAATGATGAATTGAATCTCTGTTTGCCGGGACCGATTTTGGTGATTACGGGCGCTGTTACGTCTGCGGTTGTTGAAACCGTGAAATCGTCAGAATATTCACCCATATTACCCTGAGAATCCTTTGCAGCAACTCTGAAAGTATATTCTGTTTCGGGTTCAAGTCCGAGAACATTATATCCAAGGTCTGTTACATACTGAGAAAGGGTTTCGTAGCTGTCGCTTGTCTTTTTCTGAATAACAAAGCATGCCTTGTCCCTTGCCTTTATGTCGTTCCATTCAAGTGTAATTGCTGTTGCACGGATTACTTTTGCGTTAAGTCCCGTAACTTTTTCGGGGGGAGTATTATCTACCGAATAGTAAACAACCATAGGTGAACTTTCGTTGCCCGATGCGTCATAAGCAACGGCTCTGACATCGATTTCACCGTCTGCGATTGTTGTTGTATCAAAAGCAAAGCTGTATGGACTCACACTGTCTTCACCGATAACAATCCATTCCTCTGCATCAGAGGGTTTATAGCTGAGCACAACCTTTGACATCATAAAGTCATCTGTTGCGGAAACGGAAATTGTTTTTGTTTTGCTTATGTAGGTAAAGGTTTCGGGTGTGATTTTTGTTACCGTAGGAGCAACGGTATCTTCTCTTCTTGCAGCAACGGCTTCTTCCGAAATCGGACTGGTTATGCCTGTTGTTTTATCAACGCTTACGATAACATAGCTGTAACTCATATCCTCGGCTGCAGAGGAATCTTTATAGCTCTGAGTCTCTCTGCTTGTGATTGCGGCAAGGAGAGAATAATCGTTTTCGTTTTCGCTCTTTCTGAAAATTCTGTAGGATGAGGAGTTTATTTCATTGGAAATTGACCATGAAAGCTGAATATCCGTATATGAACCTATTGCAATAAAGTTGATTAACTTTGCGGGAATTTTAACATTGGATGTGTCACCTGTTAACTGAAGGTCCATGAGACTATTCATTTCGGTGAAATCAGCAGAATCAATGAACTTTGCATCAAGTTTCATTCTGAGAACATTGATACAACCCGAGAAAGCATTGTCGCCAATATACTCAACACTTTCGGGAACAATAATATTTCTGACTGATGAGCATCCGTTGAAAGCATTGTCGCCGATTGATATCAGACCTTCGGAGAATATTATTTCGCCGAGGTTTGAACTCTGTGCAAACGCACTGTCGGCGATTACGGAAACTTCTTCGGGAATTGTATATTCCGACTGAGAAATTGCGGCAGGATACTGAATAAGCTCTGCCGTATCCTTTGTGAAAAGAACGCCGTTATCATCGCTTGTATATGCGGTGTTGTTTTCATCAACGGTTATTTTTTCAAGAAGTAAATTTCCACCGAATGCGAGGATACCGATTTTGCTTACGGTCTCAGAAATGTCAATTTTGTCAAGTCTGCTTCCGAAGAACGCATAATCTCCGAGAGTTTCAAGTTTTTCGGGAATATCTGCGGTTTCAAGAGGACAACCGTAAAAAGCAAATTTTCCGATGTTTGTAACATTGTTTTCGATGTCTGCATAGGTGAGAGAATCACAGCCGAAGAATGCATAATCGCCGATTGATACAAGAGATGACGGCAGATAAATCCTTTCAAGAGCACTGCCTTTGAAGGCGTAACCGCCGATTTCTTTTGTGCCGAGAGGCAGAGTATAGCTTGTATCGGTCAATGCCTTGGGATATACAACGATTTTGGTTTCATCTTTTGTGAAAAGAATGCCGTTGATGTCGGTATATGAACCGTTTTCATCGTTGACATCGATATATTCAAGTGCAGATGCTTCTGCAAACGCAGTAGCGCTTATATCTGTTACACTTGCGGGAATTTTAACTTTTGTGACACGGGAATTCATGAACGCATAATCGCCGATTTCAGTAACGGTTTCGGGGATTATGAACAGAACTTCTTCCTTCACTTCTCTTGTCAGACCGAAGAAAGAACGAAGGCTGAAAGTTGAAACTGTTGAAATAACTTCGCCTGTAATCTGGTCAAAATCAGCTTCGCCGTTCACTACGGAACCGAGAGCTTCTGCATCCTGGAGATCGAGAAGGCCGTCAAGATTTACATCGGCAACAAACCATATATAAGGAATGTATGAATCACTTGAGCTGTAACTCCATGATGTTACTCCCGCTATTTCGTATTCAATCATGGAAATATCAGCACTGTTTACGGATCCGTCACCATTAAGATCACCGTGAATAATTACATAGAAACTTTCAGCAAGTTCCCCTGAATTGTTGTAAACATTAATAACAGAGCCTGTTCCTATATATCTTGAAGATGAGCTTACAATCTCTACATAACCATCACCTTCAACTGCGATGTAATCCGAAAGAAGTGTATTTTCAGTTAATCGTGTTTCAAGACCGTGTACATACCACAAAGGTCCGTTATTTGTGTAAATGCTTCGATCAATTACGGTTGTGCTTCCTTGTGCAGCAACAAGCATTACCTCTTGAACTTTTTCAAACACAGCTGTAAATGTTATGAAGCTTTCGGTCATATATTCAGGAACGGGATTATCCCAACCAACAAAGATATAACCGTCTTTTTGAGGAACTTCAGGCGGGACGATTGTTTCGCCATAGTGGTAATAATCTAGTATAATTTCATCACCGATACGCCATTCTATTGAACACATACATGCTTCGAATGTTGCAACTGCAGTCAGATGATGCGCAGGCATCATTTCGGGAACAGATTCAAAAGTCTCTTCGATTACCCATCCGTTGAATATATATCCTTCTCTGACTGGTTCTTCGGGGAAAATAATTGTTTCGCCATAGTTATAGTATTCTTTTGATATTTCTATTCCATCTACAATCCAGACTATCTCATAATTGAGAATGTTCCAGATTGCCGTTGCTGTAATATCTTTTGCAGGCATCTTAACAGGAATGGTCTCTGACCAGCCTGCAAACTCATATCCTTCCTTAACGGGAGTTTCAACAGCGGGAATAACACTGCCAAACAAAATATCTGTGCTTGTTTCAACTCCGTCAACAACGGTTGTCAGAGTATAATAATTTCTCTTGTAGTAAACAACAAAGTTTGTTGAACCGCTTTCGGAAACAGTTCCGTTAAGCACGCTGATTTCTTCATCAACGGAATATCCTTCTGCAGGAGAGGTTTTAACGGTAACAGAATCACCGTTCATCGCAATATAGTTTTCATAATCGGAATAACCGTATTCGCCTTTCATGTTCATGTTGAACACTTCTACGCTGTACCAGACAAAACCGAATCCTTTGAAGTCTGCGGAAGTGATAATCTTGCTTGAGTCATAGTCAGCTGCCACAGTTTTCCATGGATTAAATTCAGAACTTGTTTCGTTTGACCAATTTGTATAGGCATATATTTCCGAATCGACAATATATCCGTCATCGGGATTAACAGCGCCGTCACCGTTTACATCGCCCTTGACGGCAATGTAGTATGTTGCAAGCAGTTCACCCGATTCCGTGCCGTAAATTTCGGCTTTTGCACCGCTTGAATATAAACCGTTTTCATTTGCGGTTACGGATACATATGCGTAATCGTTGCAGGCAAAGCTTTCTGCAATTTGCTGTTCGGTCGGAACACCGCCAAAACCGCTGAGAACTGTGTAATCTTCAAATTCGGTTACAGTAATATCCCCGTTGATTTCCCAGACGGGTTCGGCAGAAGCAGGAATTTCGCCGTAAAGGGTAAGATTGTCTGTTGCGATTAAGGGGAAAATAACATCTGAACCGTCGCTGTGTTTCCATATGTAGCTTGCACCGAAGAGGTCAGAAATCTCTGCGCCGTGATAGCACTCTTCCTCATAAATCAAATAATCGCCGTCAACAACATATTTAACTGTATACTTATTTCTTGCGTATTTAATAATGAACGTTGTTGTGCCGTCGGGGGAAACGGTTGCAGACAGCACGCTGTCTTCTGCAACATAAAAACCTTCTGCGGGATTTGTTGCAACAGTAACATATGAATCTGCGGCGCCTGTTCTGATTTCCACATCAGGAGCTCCGTATGAACCATCCAGACCCATTGTGTAGGTTTCAACAATGTAAGATACATCACCTGCAGAATACATTGCCCTGAACTCTATGTTTTCGGCGGGCATAACTTCGGGGATAGCAGAAGACCAACCTGCGAAGGAAAAACCCAACATTTCGGGAGCATCGGGTACGGGAATCGGTTCTCCGTAATTAACGTCAAAAACTTTGGTTGTTGTTCCGTCTTCAAAATATCCGCCGTTTGCATCGAATGTTGCGGTGTAGGTTTCTGATTCTGCAAAGTGAATGGTTGCAGTGAGCAAGTCTTCGTTCTCAGTTGCATCGATATTTATTGCATTCCACTGTTCTTCTGTACCTGCGTAGTAAACATCGGTGAGTGCCGGGCAATCTAAAAAAGCAGATTCTTCGATTGTTGTGATGCTTACGGGAAGAGATATGCTTGAGAGAGAGTCACAGCCATCAAAGGCATAATCTCCTATAAATGTAACACCCTTGGGAATGGATATGCTTGAAAGAGATAAACAGTACTCAAAAGCGTGATGTTCAATGCTTGCAACACCTTCGGGAAGTGATACATTTGAAAGATTAAGACAAGCTGCAAAAGAAGCGACTTCTATGCAGGTAACACCTTCAGGAATTGTTATTTCTTCAAGTGATTCGCAACCCGTAAAGGCAAAAGCTCTTATCTCTGTAACACTGTCAGGAAGAGTTATGTTTGTTAAGCATTCACAACCTTGGAATGCAGAACTGCCTATGCTTGTTACACCGTAGGGAATGGATACACTTGTAAGATTATAGCAATCGCTGAATGCATCTTGTGCAATGGATGTTATTCCTTCGTTTATGGTTACCGACAATATATATTCTTTGTAATTTTCCCACGGTGCATCCCAAGGCACTTCGTCACTGCTCATATCACCTTCACCGCTGATGATGAGTTCACCGGTTGTTCCGTCAAAAGAATAGGAAGTGTTCTGATATGTGCCTGTAATCATATAATCAACAACATAATTGTAGGAATACTCTACGCTTTCCCAACCGCTTTCGTCTGCATCAACTTTCGCACGGACTCTGTAGTCACCTGCATCAAGCTTGGCAACAACCGTCCAGATTTCATATTCCGTTTCATATGAGCCGAATTCAACCTTTTTGCCGCTCAGGTTATATGCATCAATACGAACGACACCTGTTTTTGTGAGATTGTCGGGCACATAACCCTCTGTTGCGTTTAAAGGTCTGTCAAATGTTGTGGTTGCCTCATTTGCCGACTTGTTGACAAACTGAATTTTTTCGGGAGTACCCATAACTTTTATGTTGTATTGGGCATTGCGCGGAGTATAAACATCCGCTGTTATTCTTTCAATAGACTGTACGCGGCAGAAAGCAATATCCTGTTCCCAGATTGCAGTATATTCCTGTTCACCTTCACATATTGTATCGGGAAGTTCGGGAGACCAGCCTTTAAATATATATCCTGTTTTGAAAGGTTCTTCAGGTGCAACAAGAGTGTCTCCTGCAGAACCTTCAACAGTATATTCATTACTGCCGTCAGCAAATTGACCGCCGTTTGCATTGAAAATAACTTTTGATTTCTGAGAAACGGTGTTACATATAGTTTCGATATTAACATACAAATTGCTCAATGATGTTGAATCTATGACATCTCTGCCTTCGGGAATCATGGGGATATCGGTATAAGCAAAACATCTGTCATAGTTCATAACAGTATCTTCAGTTGCACCAAAGAAGCCTTCACCCGTTGCATCCTCACGGACTCTGAGATCAAATTCAAAGAGCCATTCCTCAGAAGAAAGCTTTGTTGTATTACCCAAATCAAAAATAACCGTATAAGCATTGTGTGTCTGTGCAAATTCCTCGGATATGTAACCTTCAGACAGCATTCTGCTTATAATACCGCTTTCGGAAAGATGCTTCATATACAAATGAGTTTCATATGATGTAACAAAAGATGCGCTTTCATTAACCTTAAGGTTGGTCTGAGTTGACTCAACAAGGTCATCCTCGAAGAATCTGTTATCATAAAACAGAATAACATTTCCGCAAACTGCGTAATATGTTGTGTTTATAAAAACCCGTGCTTTAACTCTATCACCGGGTTCAACATATTCGGTATACACCCATTCTCCCGTTACGGAATCCTGCTTATAGAACTTTGTTTCTATGGTAAGGGTATCGTCTTCGCCCAGATATTCCTTAAACACAGCAATAAAAGTGATGTTTTCATCACTCATGGTCACGGGGAATGTAACAATATCCGTGTCACCTTCAACTGCCCAACCCAGAAACTTATAACCGCTTTTTACGGGAATGGCTTCGGGAGGATTGATTTCCATACCTTCTTTACCGTATATAACATCGCCGAAAACTTCTCCGCCAACGGTAAAAGTTGCAGAAAAAGTTTCCTGCATTCCCTCGGCATTGGAAGGAACATATATAAGTTTTGTTTTGTCTTTGTTATAGAGTGCACCGTTTTTGTCTGATGAATAATTGGGATTGTTTTCATCAACGGTTATTGTTTTGAGAGCTGATGCATTTGTAAATGCTCTTGAACCGATATATTCTACGCTTGCAGGAATATATACATTTTCTGCAGATACGGAGTCGATTGCGAAATCAGCAACAGCAACCGTTCCGTCTTTTACGGCATAGGCAGTCATGCCTGTTGAAACTTCAACAAGCTTTGAACCGATATAATATTCACCGTCAGTCCAATTTGCGGAATCGGAATAATGTGCTGTTCCTTTGAAAGCATTTTCTCCGAATCCCGTAAAGCTTTCGGGAACAGAGATATCTGACAAACTTGCACATCCGCCGAATGCGTTGTTGCCGATGTATTCAACAGTTTCCGCAATTTCAACTGAAGATGCAGAAAAACCGTAAAACGCATTATCTCCGACAGAAGTTATTCCGTTTGCGATTACAATTTTGTTTGTTTCGTTCTTATGCTGATACCACGGATAATCCGATGCATTTACCAGATTATATGATTCACCCGTTCCGTAAACGGTCAGAACACCGCCTGATGCATCAAACTCCCAGTTTGTATTGTCCGGAGTTTTTGTTTCAACAGACTGAGTTTCTTCTTCGGTTGCGTGAACACCTGCAACCATTGTACCCATAAGTGTTGCCAGAACCAGCAAAATCGCAATGATTTTTTTGAATGTTCTTTTCATGTGCAGTCCTCCTTATTATCTACCCGCATTTATTTCCGTTATTCCGTCTATTATAAAAGCAAATACAGGCAGTGAAGAATTTTCATATTCAAGAAAATAACCGTCTTTGCTTATAAATTCCGTTCCGTTGAAGTCATCGGTCAGACTTTCTGTTGCAGTTGTTTTTATTTGTTGACCGTTAACCTTCCATTTACTGCAATCAAATACATGCAGTTCATCTTTTTCAAACCGTATTTTTGTATCTTTCACTTCGTTCAAAACTTTCTCAAACATCGTATAGTCTATAAACGAATCTTTATTGATTTCGGTTGTTGCAGATGTTTCCTCAGTGCATTTTCCTCTCGCAACAGCGGGGATCTCTTTGCCTTCAATAGCCATGCCGATGATTTCCCTGTAGGCACTTATATAATCCGAGGTAACAGAAGTTATATAGCAGTCTGAAGCTGTTTCGCTTGCGGAATTTTCTGTTCCGATGAAGCAAACTCCGTTTTCCCTGCAGACCTTCGCAGAGGAATTCATAGCCGATTGTTGCGATATCATAACACAACCGTTTGCAATCAAAGCTTTTGCCGCAAGAGATTCGGTTTCTGCGTTTTCTTCGCTTTTGGTGTAATAAACCTGCAAAACCGTATCGGAATACACGGATTTTATTCCGAGATAAAACGCCGTATAAGCTGAAATTGCCCTGGCATCGGGGAATGATGCAACAAATCCGACCTTTACTTCTTCTTCGGGAATAATTTCACATTCTATCAGGTCAAGAATTTTGTATCCGGCTATAACTCCTGAAATATACCGTGCCTGCGAAGTGTCAAACACATATCTGTGTATGTTACCGTATGACGAAAAGTCTGTATTGCTTCCGCCTGCGTAACAGAATCCGGTTTCGGGATAGTTTTTTGCAGACTGTATAACATAATCATCCAATCCGTCGCCCACAACAAAAATCAGGTTACTGCCGTTTTGAGCCAAGCCGGCAATAACTTCCCTGATGTTTTCTTCGGAAACATCTTCGGCAATATGAAGTTGTCTGTCCCTGAGTTTGGCATCTTTGCAAACTTTTTTCAGTGATTCCGTATGGTTGATTTTGCTTATGTCATTTTCGTTTTCGGAGATAACAATTCCGATATTCAGCCGTTGTCGGTTTTTCAGAATATTTGCCGATTCTTTTATGTCTTTGCAGGATGATAAACCAAGCAGAAAAAGACTTGCCAGCAGGACATTAATTATTCTTTTTATCAAAATCAAACCTTCTTTTCATAGGGGTATTTTAATTTACAATTATATAAATAATATACCTTTTATATGCAAATATCAATAGAGTTTTGAAATAAATCCGTAATTGTTGTTTGATATGTAAATTTTTACATTTGACTTTTTAAATTGTTACAAAAGAGGATTATTATGTAATTTTTGTACAATATTTACAGTGTTTGTGTAAATATAAGCATAGACCGGTTGGCTTTATTGAGCTAAAGTGATAATATAAGTTGTATTTTTCAGGAGGGATATTTATGAAAAAACGATGAAACGAATATTGGCGATTATGCTGGTTGTTGTTATGACAATCGGTGCAACACAGCTCAGTGGATTTGTGGGTCTTGAATTGCCTGAATTCGTAGCAAAAGCAGATGCGGCAACAAGCGGTACTTGCGGAGAAAATCTGGCATACACTTTTGATACGAATATAGGTATACTCAAAATCAGCGGTACGGATAAAATGACAAATTGGACATATTCATCACAAGCTCCGTTGGGCAGACCTCTGTCATACAGCCAGTTTCGTGACAGATGGACTGATTTTATTCATTTTGCTCTCGGAGAAAATACCGATATAACCCCGCACTGCCTTCGTCACAATTATGCTACCCTTCTGTATGAAGCAGGTGTCGATGTTTTGACAGCTCAAGCGTATTGCGGTCATGAAGACCCTGAAACAACAATGAGAATTTATACTCATTTGTCCGAAAAAGCAAAGAAAAAATCTGACAATAAAATTTTAAATATATAAAGCAAATTTCGGTTGGGAATCCTCTCTCAACCGAATTTGTTTTAATAAATATATTTAAATTTAGTCACTTTTTAGTCACTAAACCGTTTTCAAAAGAAAAGAACTCCTTGTATCAACGGCTGAAACCGTTGATACACAAGGAGTTTTGATGGTCGGAGTGCAGAGTTTCGAACTCTGGGCCTCGTGGTCCCAAACCACGCGCGCTACCAGCTGCGCCACACCCCGATTGTTATTGACTTTTGTTTTGTTCTGCCGAGAAAGAATGAAATAACAGTCCGCGGGCGCTACCGCTGTCGGTCAGAACATATATGATGTTGTGCCTATATATTTTATGCTATTTAATCATTAAAGTCAACTAAAAATTAATTATATTTTTCTTTTATTTTTTACGGTTGCGAGAATTCCTGCTGCGGCAAGGAAAATCGGCCATATAA
>JAZSCL010000170.1:0-23639 GCA_045602905.1 Acutalibacteraceae bacterium | reverse complement strand
TTACGATAAGTACGGCTCTGCAGGCTTCTCCGAAATGCTTCCCCTCTCCATCAATCTTCTTTTCGGCGGAATTGCAAACGCTTTTAACGATTTATTCAACTAAACAGAATACGGGACTGTCTCAACCGAGGCAGTCCCGTTATTTTTTATTTTGTCAATGTCAGGTAGTACAATGTAAAGCTTGAAATATTTCTGAAAATATCAACAAATTCGTTTGCTGACCATCGGAAATAATCTCCCGCATTCACAGGGTCGCTTCTGAGTTTTTCAACCGCAATTCTGAGAATGTTTATTGACCAGCGGAGCGATTCCATGTTGTTTTCGTGAAGAGCCTTGATGTTTTCGCCGAGCATCATGCCCTCTTTTTCACAGCATATTCTTTCATAGTATTCCTCTGCAATCACAATGTAAAATTCATCAAACCAATTCTGACCGAGATAAGCCGTTACCGTTTTACCGCAGGAAAGAGGAATTTCCGCTTCATTGCGTTCGTTTACGGTTGCGGTATACTCTGTTCCGTCTGTAAACTTAACGCTGAGGGTTTCGCCTTCGATGGAAACAGGCTTGTTTTCGCCCGTATAATCCTCATAAACGGTTGTATATCTGCCTATATTTGAAATCTCAACAGATTCAATTATGTCTGTGATTTCGTAAATTGTAACAGTTGTTTTTTCTTCATATCCGCCGGGAAGCTTGTAGATAACTTCGTTTTCGCCTGATTTTAATTCGTCAGCAAGATAAAATTCAACGGCGATGTCATAATGATTTGCCAGACTTCTTCCGTTTGAAAATTCTACAGTTAGGTTGTAGCCATAAGCACCAACTATTTCTGCTTCCGAGTCAAAAATGAATGCATCTTCGTTTAAAATAAAATTCCCGTTCTCGCCGAATGTTGTTTTTTCGATTGTACCGTAATATTCAATCTTGATTGTTGTACCGTATTCAAGATAAAGCAATGCAAAATGTGTTCCTTTTTCGAGATAAACAATAGAGCCGATATCGCCTTCATCGTCTGTCATATATTGGATTTCTTCAAAGCCCGAAAGCTTTCCGTTTTCGCTTTTTTCTTCAAAAAAGATTCCGCCGCATTCACTTATGAAATAATATCCGCTTTCTTTTGCTTCAAACTTATAAACTCTGTCTTCGTTGCTTCTCTCAACATTGTTCATGCCTTCTTTAAATTCACCTGCATATACATAACAAGCCTCTCCGGTTTCTCCTTCCCCGCATTCATACTGCCATGTAACCGTGTCCCCGATTTCATAGGCATATGCCGATGTTGCCATGAGAGAAAGAATTGCGATTACCGTTACCACCAGAATAAGTTTAACTGTTTTTTTCATCGTTTTGTCCTCCGTAGTTTTATTTGGGTGTGTTCCCCTGTTGACAACTGAATAATACCACGAATTTTACAATCGATGTGTAATTTGTCAAATTTGACGTGATATTTGTAATTTTTGATGCAAAAATCAATCCCCCGAACCGAAATTCAGGGGATTTTTCGTTATGCCATATAATAATCGCAAAACACTTTTACCTCTTTAACGGCATATCCTACGCAATTTGCAACCGATGCCGAAAGCTAAGTAATCCAATTCATAAGCTCCGTTAGGGATGTAATTCTGCCTTCTGCGAGCGCATCTTCAAAGCATTCAAACTCATATTTTATTCTTTCGCTCAGATTTCAGTAATGCATAATAGCTGACATCGCAGATACCTTGATTATTCCTGTCAGCACTACGCATAGTGCCTTCATATTTCATGCCGCATTTCATCATCACTTTGCCCGAATTCGGATTTCTCGTATCGTGTCTTGATTCGATGCGGTTAACATCAACAACATCAAATAAATAATCCATAACAGCTTTGAGTGCTTCGGAAGTTACCCCCTGATGCCACCACTTTTTGCCGATGCAATATCCCATATGCACCATTGAAATATCTTCGTTGATTAATACTACATCAATACCGCCAATCGGTTCGTCGCCGTTTTCTTTCAAAACAATAGCCCAATGATAATATTTTTCATCGGAATATTGTTTTATAAAATATTTGATTGCATTTTTGCTGTCTTTTTCGCTTGAATGAGTCTGCCATGTCATGTATTTCGACACCTCAGGGTCAGACCCCCAGTTTTTATACATGGCTTCAGCGTCTTCTTTGACAAACCTTCTCAGGATAAGTCTGTCGGTTTCCAGTCTTTGTGTTCCGCAATGATTCATTGCAATTCCTCCTTTTTTAGGGGTTTCTTCCCCTTTCACCTTTAAGATGTTTTGTTTTGAGGTTTGGTCTATTTTTTTATTTTTCCGTATAAAGAAAAATCCGAGGCACATAGCCTCGGCTTTTTCTCGTATAAAACGGGGGGGACAAAAGATGGTAGTGGTCAAATTAATTATTTTGAAGCCTGCTTTGAGTATTTGAGAGTATAAACAATTCTCATAAGCCATGCTTCTGCGGGATTGATTGCCTTTGACTTGCCGAAAACCTTAGTGGTCAGCAAGGTGAGGCCGCTTTTGCTCATAATCATATCAACCGCCTGAGCGTCGCCTTCGTTTGCGCC
Organism: Acutalibacteraceae bacterium; assembly: GCA_045602905.1. Classification (GTDB taxonomy): domain Bacteria; phylum Bacillota; class Clostridia; order Oscillospirales; family Acutalibacteraceae; genus CAG-177. The sequence continues at coordinate 21,079 of JAZSCL010000170.1, read as the reverse complement.
GCAGCAGAGTGCTCCCTTATCCTTGATAAGGACTGCATTCTTTCCCTTGATTGCCTTGGCAGCCTTCTTGGGAGTTTTTGCGCATTTAACGGTAGGTCCGCATATCTGAGCAAAGTCATCAAGCAGAGGCTTCATTGTTTTGCCGAGTCTGGAAACGGCAACAACCTCGTTTGATGCATTGTGAATAATATTATTGAATTTAGGGCAGGCATTATAGATATCCTTATGAGCAAGCATAATCTCTGCTTCGCTGCCGATAGCTGATGCCGCACCGTTAACAGACATTGAAAATTCAGAGCCGTCGACCTGATTTGTGAAAACAATCTCGCCGCTTTCTCTGTTGCAGACACTATTATACAACATTGATTTATCAATTTCAACAGTTTTTTCAGATTTTGTAAGCTTATCTGCAATTTCAGTACAGAAGTCATCAAGATTGTCTGATTTTAATCCGAGTTTTGCCTTTGCATTCTCAAGAATATAGTCTGCACAAACCTTTTCGAGTGAGCTTGCAACCTCAAATGCCTCGTCGCTGTCTTTGCCGAAGCAAAGAGCACCGTGGTGAGCCATGATAACAGCCTTTGAGGGGCTGAGCTTAAGAGCGTTTGTGACGCCCTTCTTAAGCTTCTTTGTGCCGGGCAGACCGTATCCGCCGAGGTGAATCACACTGCCGATAAGGTTTGCTGCCTCGCCCACAACGGATTCAATTCCGTTTGAAAGCGCACTGACAGCGGAAGCAACCTTCTGATGGGTATGGATAACAAAACCTGCTTCGGGATATGCCTTATATACTTCGGCATGAATACCTTTTTCCGATGAAGGCTTAACATTGCCGCCCCATTCAAGGGTATTGATTGCAACCTCAACGATATCGTCGGGAGTAAGGCCGATATAGGGTTTGCCGCTGGGAGTTATAACAAAGGTTTTGTCGTCAACACGGCAGCTTACGTTGCCCCATGTTCTTGCGATAAGTCCTTTTTCAACAAGCTTTTCGCCTGCAGCAATAACAAGCTGTTTAGCAGTTAATACATCCATATATTTCATTCCTTTCAAAATAACATAAGTGAATAGTGAAGAATGAAAAGTGAAGAGTTTCGGAAGGGTTCGCCCTTACCCGAATTATATATTGAAACCAAAAGCGTGGCTGACCTTTAACTGTTCACTCTTCACTATTAACTTTTCACTGTTATTACAAAATTAAGAAGAAGGCGGGATATGGGATATCCCGCCGCGGTGGTTTATTTGTTTTCAACACATACAATGTTTTCAAATACTCTGTCAAATCTTGCAACAGCATCGTCAATCATTTCGTCTGTGTAAGCAGCGCTTGTGTAGAGACGGCTGCCTGCAAGAGTAACAACGCCTTCTGCCATGTAAGCAGCACCCATGTGGGTCATAACCTTCTTACGCTTTGAGGTTTCGTCAAGAACCTTGGGAATGCCCCAGGGCTTGCACCAGTTAATTGCGAAGTTCATTGTACCAACTGTTTCAAGATGGCAGATTGAACCCTGGTTGAATGCAACGAAGGGAAGGTTTCTCTTCTTGATGATTTCCTGAAGACCAGCAGTGAGTCTGTCACCTGCCTGAGCTGCCTTGTAGCAAGCATCGGCTTTTTCCATTTCTTCAAGCATTGTGTAACCTGCGATACAGCTGAGGGGGTTAGCAGTCATTGTGCCGCCGCAGAAAGCCTTCTTAACCTTCTTGCCGTCGCCGTCAAGACCTGAGCCGAGATGCTTCATGTATTCCTTCTTGCCGCCGAGACCGCCTGCACCGGGATATCCGCCTGCCATAACCTTACCGAATACGGTGAGGTCGGGTGAAACGCCGAAGTAGCCCTGAGCACCGCTCATGCTTACACGGAATGCTGTAACAACTTCATCAAAGATAAGGAGTGCGCCATACTTACGGCAGAGCTGTTCAACACCCTTGCAGAAGTTCTTGTCAACGGGTCTTGTACCGCTTTCGGGACCAACGGGTTCAAGCATAACTGCTGCTGTGCCGCCCTTGAGTCTGTTTGCCTTGAGCTTTCTTTCAAGGTCGTTGAGGTCGCCGGGGAAGAATTCATCTGTATCTCTGAAGCAGAACAGAGGAACACCGGGAGCCTGAGTGAACTTTGAGCCGGGAACACGGATGCTGTAGCCGAGCTGATCTGACCAGCCGTGGTATGCGCCGCCCATTTTAAGAATCTTCTTCTTACCTGTTGCAAGACGTGCAACACGGATAGCTGTCATACAAGCTTCAGTACCTGAACCGAGCATACGGAACATATCTACTGAGGGGATAAGGTCAGCAATCTTCTTGCCGAGTTTATATTCATATTCATGGAAAAGACCTGTTGAAGGACCGCAGGTGTTGAGGAGTTCGATAACCTTTTCACGAACTGCGGGAGGATTGCTTCCGAGAACGGTGGGACCGCCTGCCTGAAGGAAGTCATAATACTGATTGCCGTCGATATCATAAAGATATGCGCCCTCTGCCTTTGTGAAAACAAGGGGGAACGGATAGTTGAAAGCAAGGTTATGCTGAACGCCGCCGGGGATAACCTGCTTTGCTTCTTCAATCATTGCCTTTGACTTTGCACACTTTTTGTCAAAGTATTCTGCTTCATAAGCCTTGAGAGCATCGGGAGCGATGGTGTGAATAGGCTTTTTGATAAGTTCGTCAAGCTGCTTCTGAACAGCCTGGGCATCGGGGTATGTAATAATACCATGGTTTGACATTTTCTGTTCCTCCTTGAAAGCAAAATGTTGCTGTAATTTCATACGATAATATTATATCATGCACCAAAATATTAATCAAGTGCTATTTTACGGGCAATTGACCGTTTTTGTAACATCATTCCAAACCGAGTTTTTTAGCCATTTCCGCAGTTTTCAGTTCAAGAAGCTTGGAAACACCCTTTTCCTGCATGGTTACGCCGTAAAGCATATCAGCTTCGTCCATTGTTCCTCGTCTGTGAGTGATAAGAATGAACTGGGTGTTACCCGTCATTTCACGCACATAAGATGCATAACGGCTTACATTAACATCGTCAAGAGCCGCCTCAACCTCGTCGAAGATACAGAACGGTGCGGGAGTGACCTTGAGAATCGCAAAAAGAAGTGCAATTGCGGCAAGACCCTTTTCACCGCCCGAAAGAAGGTCGATATTCTGAACATTCTTTCCGGGAGGCTGAACCCTGATGTTGATATTGCATTCAAGAACATCCTGCGGATCATCAAGCACAAGCTCTGCACGTCCGCCGTCGAACAATTCCTTGAATGTTTCGCCGAAATGGTTATTGATTCGTCTGAACTGTTCACGGAATCGCTCAGCCATTTTACCTGTCAGCTCTTCAATAAGCTTTATAAGCTCTTCACGGGCTTTTTCGATATCGCCAATCTGTCCGCTCATATATTCATAACGCTCGGAAACCTCTTTGTACTCTTCAACCGCACCGACGTTAACGCTGCCGAGTGCACGGATTTTGTTTTTGATTTCCTGAAGAGTACGCTGTGCCTTGGGGATATCCTCAAGCACGATTCCCATATCCGCAGCCTCACGGAGAGAAAGCTGATATTCGTCATAGAGCTTGTTCTGCGCTGTTTCAAGCTCTCTCTGCATTGCATCACGGCGTTCTTCAAGTCTTGCAAGCTCGCCGCCGAGTTTTTCACGCTCGGTTGTCATCTCACGCTCTTTTGAACGGAGTGCGGTGCTGTTTGCCTCGCCCTCGGTACGCTTTGCGATAAGAGCCTCGATTTTTTCACGGGTCTTTACCGAATTTTCACGAAGCTGTGCCGCCTGCTGCTCAAGAGATGCGATGCCTGCAAGTGCATCTTCATTTTCTTTCTTAATCCGGGCGATTTCCTCGCTGAGTTTATCCGCTCGGCTGATAATGATTTCTTTTCTTTCAAGACAGCCTGCAATTATTTCGTTATCTGCTTCGATATCCTTATGAAGAGCAACGATTTCAAGATTGAGTCCGTTCTGAATTTCTGCGGATTCGGCACGGAGTTTATCAAGGGATTCACGCTCTTCGTTAAGACCGTCAAGCTCTGCGTTGAGCTTTTCTGATTCGGCAGTGATTACCTCGATTTCCTCGTCTGCCTTCTTTTCGGCAAGCTCGGATTCCGCAATTCTTGCCGATGCTCTTTCCTTTTCTGCGGAAAGCTCATCGATATGTCCCTTTGCGGCAGAATATCTGTCCTTGACAAGATTGAGAGCACTTTCGGCACGGATTATATCTTCCTGAACCTTTATGAGTTCTGCCTCGCTTGCTTCAAGCTCTGCCTGAACAAGAGCCAGATCTTCGGAAAGAGATTTGAAGCTTTCGTTCTTTTCGGAAAGAGTTTTTTCAAGAACCGAAACCTTATCCTTAAGGCTTTCGATTTCGGTCTGACGGCTCAGGAATCCTGCACCCGAGCCTCTTGAACCGCCCGTCATCGAACCGCCTGCATTGAGCACCTGACCGTCAAGGGTAACAATCTTGAATCGGTAGGAATATTTCTTTGCCATTTCGATGCCGTTGTCGATATTATCAACAACCGCCGTTCTTGCAAGCAAAGAACCGATGATTTCGGAATACTGCGGGTCAAAATCAAGCAGCTTGTCCGCCATGTCAACAAAGCCCTCGCAGTTTTCAAGTCCCTTTTCTGTAAAAGGTCTTGATTTAACGGAGGTCAGCGGCAGGAAGGTTGCTCTGCCTGCTCTGTTTTCCTTAAGGAAATTGATGGCTCTCTTTGCCGTGTTTTCGTTATCGGTAACGATATTCTGAATCGCCGCACCGAGAGCGGTTTCGATTGCAACCGCATATTCGGCAGGGGTTGTTATAAGCTGAGAAAGTGTTCCGTGAATGCCTCGGATTGAACCTCTGTTTGATTCCTTGATTACCTTCTGAACGCTTCCTGCATAACCGTCAAGATTCTTTTCAAGGTCATCGAGCATTTTGATTCGGGCGTTCTTCTGATAAATGTCAAGATTGAGATTTTCGATTTCCTTTCGGAATCTCTCAACCTTATCCGCCCTTGTGCCGATAATCATTCTGTAACCGTCAAGGGAGTTTTCATGCTCTGAAGCTTCGCCGTTAAGACGGTCAAGCTCCTTTTTGGCTTCCGCCATCTCTTTTTCAAGATTTTCGATAACTCCGCCTCTTGTTTCGATAACTTCGTTGATATTTTCTATTCTGGCGGAAAGCTCTCTGCGTGCCGACTGTGCGGTTGACTTCTCAACTCGCTTATCCGCAAGCTTAAGAGCGGCGGCGGTTATTTTATCGTTGATTTCTCTTGCTTTTTCGCTGTTTTCGCTGTTCTGCGAAAGCAGGGTGTTGAGTCTGCTCAGCTCATCGGCAAGAGAGGTTTTCTTCAGCTCTGCTGCAGCTTCTTTTTCGGCAATATCGTTCTTTGCCTGTTCAATCTGAGCATCGATTTCGGCGGCGGATGTTTCGCTGTCACCCATATCGCCGCTGATTCGCTCAATGGTCTGATTGTTATGTTCAATCGTGTTTTTCTCAACGGCGATTCGTCCGTCGATAACAGCGGCTTCTTCCTCACTGTCGGAAATACTCTGACGCAGACGCTCGATTTCAAGAGTTATCTCCTGACCCTCTCTGATTGCCTGCTCAATCTGCTCAATGAGTTTGAGAAGCTCCGTTTCCGTTTGCTCATACTGTGATGAGGCAACAGTCAGCTTATTCTCCTGCTCACGCAGACCGTTTTTGGATTTTTCTATTGTGTGAAGCCACAAGCCGATTTCAAGCGTTTTCTTTTCATCGGCAAGGGCAAGGAATTTCATTGCCTTTTCGCTCTGAGTTTTGAGTGGGCCGATTCTTGATTCAAGCTCCGCAAGAATATCACGCAGACGAACAAGATTTTCCTCCGCCTGATCAAGACGGCGGTTTGCATCGGCTCTTCTGTAACGGAAAGCGGAGATGCCCGAAGCCTCTTCAAGCATATCACGGCGCTGGGTTGAACGTGCTGAAACAAGGTCTGCAATTCTGCCCTGACCGACCATCGAATAGCCGTCACGGCCCAGACCCGTATCCATAAACAGCTCGTGGATATCCCTGAGTCGGCACACCTCACCGTTGATTTTATATTCACTTTCGCCCGAGCGATAATAGCGTCGGGTTACGGAAACATCGTCCTTATCGCTGTTGAGACCTCTGTCGGAGTTATCAAGGCGCAGAGTAACCTCGGCATATCCGAGAGGCTTACGCTGACTCGTACCGCCGAAAATAACGTCCTCGTGGTCTGCGCCGCGCTGTGGTATGTTGCATATTTCGCCCAGAACCCATCTCACAGCGTCGGAGATATTGCTTTTGCCCGAGCCGTTTGGTCCGACAACGGCGGTTATGCCCTTGCCGAATTCAAGCACGGTTTTATCAGGGAATGACTTGAATCCCTGCATTTCAAGCGATTTTAATATCATGATATCTTTCCTATTCTTACCTCGTATTTTGAAAGACCTTCGCACGGCGACACCGTGCACTCATAGCCTTTTTCACGAAGTTTAGTCAGATTTTCTTTCTTCTGCCCTGTCATCTTGGAAATTTCTCTGGGATTAACACAAAGAATATATTTCCCTTTTGACTGCTTTTCAAGCAATTCAAGTGCGTTGTTATAATAGATTCTGCCCTCGCAGATTTCACGCAATGCAGGATGATACGCACCTCCTGCAAAGCCTTCTTCAACTCCTCCGCCCGAATGCAGACCCACTCTTATGACCTTTATTCCCGCATTCTCAAACATGGGAATCAGCTCTGCACACAAATCGGCGGTTTCATCAATTCCTTTGGGAACAAACTCACCCGACTGCATCAAATCATAAAGCTTTGTGCCCTTTATGACAACGGTGGGATAAATTCTTACCGTATCGGGAGCAAGAGCAACTATTTTTTCGGCAGTTTCGAGACTGTCGGCATCCACCGAGCCGTAAAGACCCGTCATCATCTGCAGACCAACCTCAAAGCCGTATTCTTTAAGCATTCTGCAGGCATCCTCAACCTGCTTTGCAGTGTGACCTCTCTCGTTGAGAGCAAGCACACGGTCATCAAGGCTCTGTGCGCCGAGTTCAACGGCTGTTACACCGTATTTTTTCAGGATTTCACAGATTTCTTCCGTAATACCGTCGGGTCGGGTTGAGATTCTTATGCCCCCAAAAATTCCGTTTTTTATGTATTCATACGCCGCCTCAAGCAGAGATATCATATATCCCCTCTCGACCATGGTGAAGCTTCCGCCGAAAAAAGCGATTTCTCCGCCTGCCGCCTGACTCTCCGAAAGAGATTCCGTTGCGGTTTTTGCAGCTGAATGAACATCTTCGGGAGTAACATCCCTCTGACTGCCTGATATGCTCCGCTGATTACAGAAAGTACACATATGGGGACAACCCTTATGCACAACAAAAAGTGCTATGTTGATATGCTTCATTTTATTCCCATCAGCGCAAGAGCTTCTTTTGCCGCCTGCTGCTCAGCAAGCTTTTTGCTTTTGCCTGTACCGCTTCCGATAACATTACTGTTAAGATGCACTTCAACAGTGAAGGTTTTTGCGTGGTCGGGACCCGAGGCATCAACAACAACATATTCAACGTGCTCTTCACGGTTGCGCTGAACAACCTCCTGAAGAATTGTTTTGTAGTCTCTGATTTCCACAACGATATCCTCACGGGGAATGAAACGCAGAACAATTTTGCTTGCTTCTTCAAGTCCGCCGTCAAGATAAACAGCCGCAAGCACAGCCTCAAATGCATCGGCAAGAATCGAGGGTCTTTCACTGCCGCCCGTTCTTGTTTCACCCTTGCCGAGTCGGAGTGCAGGACCGATTTCAAGCTCTTTTGCAAACACGCACAAAGCATTTTCGCAAACCCTTGCCGCTCTGTGTTTTGTGAGTTCACCTTCGGGATATTCACTGTAATTCTCAAAAAAATACTTTGCGGAAACAAAGCCGAGAATGGAGTCTCCCAAAAACTCAAGACGCTCGTTGCAGATAACTCCGTCACCCTTTTCGTTTGCGTAGGATGAATGGGTCAGTGCGGTTTCGAGCAGTTCAATATTCTTAAAGCGATAGCCCAGATTTTTCTGAAGCTTCGCCAGACTTTCGTTCATCTTTCTTCTTCCTTTCTCAGGAATTGATATTCTCCTCAATTATCTCGGCAAGCTCACCGACGGTTGTTTCGCCGTCTGCATCGCCGAGCTCAACATCAAATTCACCTTCAACTGCAGAAATAAGCTCCTGAAGCTCAAGGTCATCGCCAACAAGCTCACCAATAGCCGCATCCTCATCAATTTCGTCGCAGCCGAGTTCATCACAAATCAATGAAATCAATTTTTCAAGTATCACGAACATTCCTCCGTTAATATGGAACCGTTACGGTTACAAAAATTATTTATTAATTTGAATTTGTTCTTTTAATGCATTCAAGCCTCTTTCGGCAAGTGCCTCATAACGAAGCTTTTTATCTCTTATTCTTTCGTCAAGCGACGGCAGCAGACCGAAGCTCGCACCCATAGGCTGAAAAATCTTTACGCTTTCATCGCTGATATACCGTGCAAGTGCGCCGGTCATGGTAAGCTCCGAGGGTACGAATTCCTCTTTGCCGAGAATTCTGTTTGCGGCATTGATGCCTGCAAGAATTCCCGATGCCGCCGATTCCATATATCCCTCAACGCCCGTTATCTGACCTGCAAAATACAGTCCTTCTCTTGATTTGAAGCCGAAATCACTTCCGAGAAGACGGGGTGAATCAATAAATGTGTTGCGGTGCATAACTCCGTAGCGCACAAACTCAGCGTTCTCCAATGCGGGTATCATCGAGAAAACTCTTTTCTGCTCGCCGAATTTGAGATTAGTCTGAAATCCCACGAGATTATACATAGTGCCTGCGGTATTCTCCTTGCGGAGCTGAAGATTCGCCCAAGGTCTGTGACCCGTTCTCGGGTCAAGAAGTCCCGACGGCTTCATCGGTCCGAAACGGATTGTGTCGTGACCTCTCGATGCCATAACCTCAATGGGCATACAGCCCTCATAAACGCCCTTTTTCTTATCGAATTCATGGGTGGGAGCACTCTCTGCATTAACAAGAGCCTCATAGAATGCATCATATTCCGCCTTGTTCATCGGGCAGTTGATATAATCCTCGGGGTCGCCTCTGTCATATCTGGACTGCATGAAGGCTTTTTCAAGATTGATGCTTTCGGCTGTTACGATGGGTGCCGCCGCATCAAAAAAGCTGAGGTTTCCGCCGCAAAGCTCCTTTATTTTTTCCGAAATACCCTCGGATGCAAGAGGTCCTGCGGCAACGATAACAACGCCGTCGGGAATCTCCGTTATCTCCTCACGGATAAGAGTTATTTCTTTTCTTGAAAGGATTTTTTCGGTTACAAGGGCGGAAAATTTATCTCTGTCAACCGCCAGCGCACCGCCTGCAGGCACTGCCGTTGCCTTTGCGCATTCAACGCAGAGGGAACCCATAAGCTCCATTTCGGCTTTCAGCATTCCTGCCGCACAGCCCAGACGCATTGCCTTGAATGAGTTTGAGCAGACAAGCTCTGCGAGACCTTCGCCCGAATGGGCAGGGGAAAATTTAACAGGCTTCATCTCATAAAGCTCAACTTCAATACCCCTGTTTGCAAGCTGCCATGCCGCCTCAACGCCTGCAAAGCCGCCGCCGATTATTTTAACCTTATTCATCATTCTTTTTCTTTCCCGATGCCTTTTCGTAGCCGCAGCCTTCTGCCATGCAGATTGTTTTGCCGCCCTTCTTTTTGAAGAGGGTCTTTCCGCACTTGGGACAGTTTTCGCCTGCAGGAGCATCCCAGCTCATGAAATTACACTTGGGCCAATTGCCGCAGCCGAAGAAGGTGTGACCCTTTTTGGATTTTCTTTCGATGATTTCGCCGCCGCATACGGGACATTTTGCGCCCGTGTTAACGATAAGCGGCTTTGCGTTTTTGCACTCGGGATATCCGGGGCAGGCAAGGAATCTTCCGTAACGGCCCGTTTTGATAACCATCATTCTTCCGCACTTATCGCAGGGAATGTCTGTTGTATCCTCTTCGAGCTGAATTTTGACATTCTTCATCTCAACCTTAGCCTTGTCAAGATTCTTCTCAAAATCGGTATAGAATTCATCAAGCATTCTCACATAGTCCTCTTCGCCGCAGCCAACCTTATCAAGGTTTGTTTCCATCTGTGCGGTGAACTTTGTGTTAACGATTTTGGGGAATTTATCCTTGAGAAGACCTGTGATAGCCATGCCGAGCTCTGTGGGAGCAAGCTGCTTTGCCTTTCTCTGAACATATCCTCTCTTGATGATTGTTGAAAGAATTGTTGCATAGGTTGAAGGTCTGCCAACGCCGTTCTCTTCAAGCTCCTTGATAAGCGAAGCTTCGGTGAAGCGCGAGGGTGGCTGAGTGAAATGCTGATTGGGAATCAGTTCACGGAGCTTGAGCTTTTCTTCCGCCTTGATTTCGGGAAGAACACCCTTTTCGGCATCATCTTCGGGAAGGTCATAGATTTTTGTAAAGCCGTCAAATTTAACGGAATATCCTGCTGCCGTGAAGATGCAGAATTCTTTTTCGCTGCCGTTCTTTGATGCAAGAACCTCCGCCTTGACGGTGTTCTGAACACAGCTTGCCATAAGGCTTGCCATGAAACGCTTCCAGATAAGGTTATAGAGCTTATACTGGTCGGCCGTGAGGCTGCTCTTTACATCTTCGGGTGTGAGTGACGGAATTGAAGGTCTGATTGCTTCGTGACCGTCCTGAGCGTTTGCTCTTGATTTATAATATACGGGTTTTTCGGGAAGATATTCTTTACCGTAGGTATTTGCGATAAAATCTCCTGCCGCTGCCCTTGCTTCTTCGGAAATTCTGAGAGAGTCGGTTCTCATGTAAGTGATAAGACCGACCATGCCCGTACCCTTGACGTTAACACCTTCGTAAAGCTCCTGTGCGGCTCTCATTGTTCTTTCTGCCTGGAAACCGAGCTTTCTTGACGCTTCCTGCTGAAGGGTTGAGGTGATGAAGGGAGGTGCGGGATTCTTTTTTCTTGTGCCCTTTTTAACGGACTTTACTTCGTAGTCCGCACCGTCGAGGCGGTCAAGATATTTCTTTGCCTGAGCTTCGTCGGAAATCTTGATTTTACCGTTTTCGTCGGAATAAAGAGTTGCGGTGAATGTACGGCGCTGTGCGGTTGCGAGCTTTGCCTCAACAATCCAGTATTCTTCGGGATTGAAGGCGTTGATTTCCTCTTCACGGTCAACGATAAGTCTTACCGCAACGCTCTGCACTCTGCCTGCAGAAAGACCTCTTCTGATTTTCTGTGAAACAAAGGGACTTAATCTGTAGCCAACAAGGCGGTCAAGAATTCTTCTTGCCTGCTGAGCGTTAACAAGGTCGATGTTGACCTTCTGAGGGTTAGCCATACCGTTTGCTATACCTGTTTTGGTGATTTCATTGAAGGTAACGCGGTTTTTCTTGCTCAGGTCAAGGCCGAGTACGGTTGCAAGATGCCATGAAATTGCTTCTCCTTCACGGTCGGGGTCGGCTGCGAGATAAACTGCTTCGCTGCTTTCGACCATATCCTTAAGCTCTTTTACGAGCTTTTCCTTGCCTTTGATGAGTGCATACTTGGGTGCAAAATTGTTCTTTACATCAACGCTGAGCTTTGCGGCAGGCAAATCTCTTACATGACCCTTGGATGCAACAACCTCGAAATCCTTGCCGAGGTATTTTTTGATTGTATTCGCTTTTGCAGGGGACTCAACTATGATAAGCTTTGACATTGATTTTTCTCCTGTTAATTAATCTTTCAAAATATATAATTTTCCGCCGATCTGTCTGATAAGATCGCCGATTTCAAGCTGAATAAGTGCCGCAATAACCTTGGACATCGGCAGTCCGCTTTCGGCACAGATATCGTCGGGATGAATCGGCTCATCTCCGAACAGGTTGTACACCGTATCCGCATCTGCTCCGAAGCCGCTTATGAGCTTTTTCCGCGGCTTTGCTGCAGAGGGCTTGCTCACAACGGCATCCTCAAGAGATGTGCCGTCAAGCACCGACAAATCAAGTCTGTCGGGATACATTACCGCATAGGCTTCAAGCACATCCTTTGCACCTGTTACAGCCTTTGCGCCGTCTTTGATAAGACTGTTTACTCCCGTATACGCAGAAACAAGAATACTTCCGGGAATCGCAAAAACATCCCTGCCCTGCTCCGCAGCACACCTTGCGGTTATCAGCGAGCCGCTTTTTGAACCCGCTTCAACAACGAGAACTCCGTGACTTATGCCCGAGATGATTCTGTTTCTTTCGGGGAAGGTGTAGCGTGTTGCAACCGTAAATGGCGGATATTCGGTAATCACCGCACCGCTTTTTGCAACAGCTCTACGCATGGCTTCATTGGTTTTAAGATAATCCGTACCGAGTCCGCAGCCGAGCACACAAACGGTTTTGCCGTTTTTTTCGAGTGCTCCTTCGTGCGCCGCACTGTCGATGCCGAGTGCACCGCCGCTTACTACAACGCCACCCGCCGAGGCAATATCGCCGCTGATTTTCCGGGTTATCGCAACGCTTTCGTTGCAGGGCTCTCTTGTTCCGACTATGCCGACCATAACACTGCCTCTCAGACAGCTTATATCGCCGTCAACATAAAGCACAAGCGGTCTGTCGGGAATTTTACGCAGCCCCGCAGGATAAATTTTGTCCGACGGCGCAACGATGTTCCAGCCGTTCTTTTCACAGATTTCAATCCGTCTCTCCGCTTCGGAAAGAGGAACTTCATCCATTCTTTCAATCTGACGCCCCGTGAAAACGCCTGCGAGCATTCTTTCGCTTTTAGTTGCTTCATAAAGCTCCTTCGGGTCAGGAAAAGCAGACAGAATTTCGTCAACTCTCGCCGCCGCACCGAGCGCCGCAGAGAGCCATACCCAATACTTTTTTCCGTTCATCGTATCAGCTCCCATGCAAGAATTGCGGCAGCCGCCGATGCATTGAAAGATTCCGCCCTGCCGTTCATAGGAATAACAACCTGCTTTGCGCAGCCTGAAATAACCTCTTCGGTAAGACCAGAGCCCTCGTTGCCAACGCAGCAGATAACGCCGCCGTTCATCGGAACTGTTCTTATATCCGATGCAGTGCTTCTCGGAACGGAAGCAAGGGTAAGCATTCCTTTTTGGTTGGCATTCAGAATAAGCTCCGCAAGATTATCCGCCGAAATAACATTCATTCTCAAAGATGAACCCATCGCCGCACGCAGAGCCTTGGGGTTATAGACATCGCATCCGCCGCTGACTATCAGACCGTCAAGACCGAGAGCCTCAACGCTTCTGCATATTGCTCCGAGATTTGAAGGGTCCTGAAGATTTTCGAGCGCAATATATTTTCCGTTCGGGTTGATGCCGCTGCCGTCGTTCCTCTCTTTTGCCTTGCAGACACAGAAAACTCCCTGAGGATTTTCCGTTCCCGAAAGCTTCTGCGAAACCTCGGCACTGATTTCATAGCATTCATCGCTTTTTGCGATTATGCTTTCAACATATTCGGAATATTTCCACAGTGCTTTTGCGGTAAAAAAAGCCTGCCTGATTTCGATACCCGTCTGAACGGCATCGCTGCAAAGCCGTGCGCCCTCGAGAAAAAATTCCCCTGCCTCTTTTCGGAGCGAAGCACTTTCTCCAAGACGGACGGCATATTTGATTTTATCGTTTGTTCGTGCAGTTATCTTTTCCATACTTACCTGCTATAATGTTTAAAGATTTGATACCTTTTATATAGTGTTTTTTCGACAGATTTCTTTGCACAAAAAATGCAGAAAATCCGCAAAAAACGCAATACACCCGTGAAAATCACAGGTTAAAACAAGCTGAATAAAAGCGCAATCAGAGATGTAACATAATGCCACATCTCTGATAAAACTTCTATAATCAGTTGAGAGCTGCCTTTGCCTTTTCGGTAAGAGCAGTGAATGCTGCGGGGTCTGCAACAGCGATTTCAGCAAGCATCTTTCTGTTGAGATTGATGTCTGCCTTCTTAAGGCCGTTGATGAATGATGAATAGTTCATGCCGTTCATCTTGCAAGCAGCTGAGATACGAGTGATCCAAAGACGACGGAAATCTCTCTTCTTCTGCTTTCTGCCGATATATGCATAGTTGCCGCTCTTCATAACAGCCTGCTTAGCTGTTTTGAAAAGTGTGCTCTTTGAGCCGTAGTAGCCCTTAGCCATCTTGAGTACTTTATTTCTTCTCTTGCGCGTCATGATAGCGCCTTTAATACGAGCCATTTTTAATATCCTCCGTTAATTGTTAATTGGTTTTAAGTTCCGATATTATTTATAGGGAACAAGACGCTTGATCTGCTTGCAGTTTGTTACGTCAGCAACAGCTGTCTTGCGAAGATTTCTCTTACGCTTTGTTGACTTCTTGTTGAGAATGTGTGACTTGTAAGCATGTGCGCGCATGGGTTTGCCGTTCTTTGAAATCTTGAAGCGCTTCTTTGCGCCGCTGTGGGTCTTAATCTTAGGCATGGTTATTTCCTCCTTAATAATTTAAACCTTTACTTTGTGTTTTTCGGAGCCAGGAACATCAGCATCTGTCTGCCTTCAAGCTTCGCTGCCTTTTCGACCGAGGCGCAATCCTCAAGGGCCTCCGAGCAACGCTTCATAATTACGAGACCGAGCTCGGGATGAGCCATTTCTCTGCCTCTGAAACGAATGGAAACCTTGACCTTATTGCCTTGCGAAATGAACTTGCGGGCGTGGTTGATTTTAGTGTCAAAATCATGGGTATCGATGTTAAGAGAAAGTCTTACTTCTTTAATCTCGATTATTTTCTGATTTTTCTTTGCTTCTTTCTCTTTCTTTGCCTTTTCAAAGCGGAACTTACCGTAGTCCATAATCTTGCAAACGGGAGGCTTTGCCATGGGCGCAATCTTAACAAGGTCAAGATTTCTGCTTTCGGCAATTTTAAGAGCTTCCGATGCCGACATGATGCCAAGCTGCTCACCGTCGTCTGAAATTACACGGATTTCTTTATCACGGATTTCCTCATTGATTTGCTGTTCTTTGCTGCTGATGTTAAAGCACCTCCAAAGATAAAATAAATATAAAAGCGAGGGCAGGAAAACCCCGACCTCGCATAAAATCAACGCTTTTCACGGGCAGAATACGCCCGACTAAAAAGAAGCTATTGACCAACGCGGGAGCTTCCCGGAAGGTGAGAGCAAAGCCTGCTCTGCTTTATTGTGCAAGTTATTTTAATATGTATTTGCGGATTTGTCAAGTGTTTTTTGCAAAATTATTTTATTTTGCCGATAATCATGGCTCCTGCGGAGATTAAAAGACCTGCTCCGAGGAATGCGGATGCAACAAGTCCGCTGAAAACAGCACCTGCAGAGCCGCAATAAAGTGCCATGCTGAAAACAAATCCCAATACGCTGAGAATTATCTGAACAACCGAGCCGATTTTAACCTTTGATGCAACATCGCAGGCGGCAGCAACAGATTTGAGCATTGAATAAGCCGTGCCGTCATGAACAATTCTTGCAGGAAGCTTATCCGTAACCGCATCACGGCGGCGCTTGAAGAGTCTGCCCGCAACGGATGAAAGCATCTTGAAGTTTTCCTGAGGCATACCGAAGCTCTTTGAAATAAGCTGCTCGGTAACATTAACATCGTTTGTTCTTACGAGCACCTGAATGCCGTTCTTTTCAAGGCGTCTGAGATACGGAGTCAGCTTCTTGTCAACTGCATAGCTGACAACGAAAAGTGCCGCAATCTTGCCTGCAACAGCAAGATACATAACCTTTCTGCCGCTGTGAGAATATCTTTCCTCAAGTGATTTTTCGGGCACATCTATATTATGGTGAACAAGCAGATTTCTGTTGCCCAGAAGCACCTTCTGACCGTGAATCCTTGCGGCAATACCGAGCTTATCCTCATAAACAAGCTCCTTGACGGGAGGAAGCAAATCCTGTCTGCCGTCAACAACCTGCTCAAAGCTCTCTCTGAGAGGTCCGCCCGATTTGATAACGAGCGCCGCCGCATAGAGAAGCACATCGTCTATTCTGATGTTTCTGAAATCCTTCATACCATGCATTGTGCATCTTGAACGGTCAAAAACATCCGCACAGTCAAGCACAACCGCATTTGCACAGGCAGTTTTTTCTGCCGCATCGATGCTTGCAATCATAGTGCCCTCGGGATTGAGAACATGGTTTGTTGCTCTTTCGATGAATGCGGGAATGAAGGTTGAGAAAACGGGAGTGCAGATGCAGAATGTACCCGCAAAAGCGGAGAATGCCTGCATAACACTCTTTCCGATGATTCCTGCCGCAATCGCAGCCACCGTTGCAGCGCCGAAAGCAACGGGAATGAGAATTCTGACAATCTTCTTTTCGCTTGTTTCCGCCTTTGAATTCTTGAGGAATTCCGAGGGGAATGAGAATTTTGACGAATAAAGCAGCTCTGCGTTACCCATCATAAGACCTCTGCCAAGCTCAAAAATCTCGGATTCGTTCTCAATGGGATGCACCGCATACATATTATGCTCATATTTATAAGCACATACCTCAAAATTTTCGAGAGTTCTCTGTGCATTGAGTTTATCTGTCAGCTTTCCGATAAGGATAGCCGTAACCGCCGCCGCAGAGAAAACCGCAGTGCCTGCACTGCCCGTAACGGCAGCCAGAGTATTCTGAAGCAGCGCTACCACAACAGCAAGGCTTGTTGCTGAATCGGGAGTTAATTTTCTTTTGAAAACAGCGGTGATGCCGTCAAAGAATTTTATGTTATCAACCGCAACGGCAACTATAAGAAGCACCGCATTGATTACGCAGACCACGGGCGAGCCCGGTGCAAATGCTGTTGTTTCAAGGGAAAACTTTACCGCTATGGAGGGAATTATATTGAAAATAATCAGAAGAAGCTCAACAACTCCCACTGCGATAAGACCGATATTGGCTTTGTGTGCAAGCTCGGTAAGCCTCGTGTGAACGGAAGCCCTTTCCGCAGGTGATGTATACTCATCCGGAAGAGGTCTCTGCTCCTCACGCTCTGCCTGCATTTTTCTTTCTTTTTTCCTTCTTGCCTTCTCTTCACGTGCAATTTCTTCAGGCGATACCTCAAAATCTCCCTCAAAATCCGAATCAAGGTCAATCGAATCGATGATTTTGAAATTCTTTGCCCTCTGCTTACGCTTTTCCCAGAGCTTTTCTTCTACATCGTCTTCGCTTTCCTGCACAGGCTCGGATTCATCCGAATCATCGTTGAAGCCTGTGAGCATTATCTGGCCTTCAACATCGTCGCCTGCGGTACGCATCTTCTTTTCAGCCGCACCGACCGCTTCCATAACCCTTGTTTTTTCATCGTCAAGCTCCTTGGCATCCTCGGCGGCAAGCACCTTGGGCATCGCCTCGAGACCCGGCTCATCGCTTGCTTCCTCAGATTTTGCAACAACGATACCCGACCTGTCGACGGGCTCATTTTCGTCAACGGGGTCGAATTCTCCCGTATCCTCAAGCTTGAGAGTTGTGAAGAATCTTGTTCTGTAGTCGATTTCGGAGATTTTTTCTTCTTTTTTCTCTTCTTCAGTCTTCGGCTCTTCAACAGCTGCTTTTTTTGTGAAGAAATCCTTGGGAGATGAGTCGCCCTCATAGAAGGTTTTGATTTCGGGAGCTTCCTTTTTTGGAGCAGGCTTTTCAACGGGCTCCTGCCATGCAAATCTTAAGGTTGAAGGCTCAGGAATATCCTCGGGCACTATAACCGTTTCAATTTCAAACAGCGATTCGTCAAATTCATCCTCTTCTTTTTCGAAGAAGGTTTCCTGACCGTCAACCTCGCTCTCAACGGAAACGGAAGAAATATCCTCTATCTCCTCTTTTTCAACCTCAACCTCTTTTATAGGCTTGAAGGTGAAAATATCCGTATCAAATTCACGGCTGAGAATTCTGTCAAAATCCTCTGCAGGAGTGGCTTCTTTTTTCTTTTTAGGAACATATTCTTCGCCCGTTGTGTTGGCAATGAGCTTATCGATATCATCCATCGACCAGGTTTTTGCAGGCTCATCGTTTGCGGTTTCCTGCTTTGACCTTTTCACCTCTGCAAGAATGGCGTCAAGCTCGCTTTCCCCCGATAAAAAATTCTTATAATCACTCAAAGCATTCACCTACCTGTGTTTAGCAATTTCATACATTAAGATTCCCGCCGCCACGGAGGCATTGAGAGAATTGATTTTTCCTTTCATCGGAAGCGATACAATGAAATCGCACTTGTCTTTTACTAGACGGCTGATTCCCTTGCCTTCCGAACCCACAACAAGAGCAACGCTGCCCGTATAATCCTGCTTGTCCCAGGGAGTGCCGTCCATATCAGCACCGTAAACCCAGAAGCCTTTTTCTTTAAGCTCTTCGATAACAGACGGAAGATTTGCAACTCTTGCAACAGGAACATATTCAACAGCACCCGCCGAAACCTTACCCACCGCATAGGTCAGGGCAACGCCTCTTCTTTTGGGAATTATTATTCCGTGTGCACCGCAGGCATCGGCTGTTCTTATTATTGCACCGAGATTATGAGGGTCTTCGATTTCGTCGCAGATAACAACGAAGGGCTGTTCACCTTTTTCTTCGGCATTCTTGAGAATATCTTCAACCGAGGAATATTCCTTGACCGCCGCCCATGCCGCAACTCCCTGATGATTTTCACCCTCACAGATTTTATCAAGCTTTCTGCGGTCTGTTTCTTTAACAACAACGCCAAGGTCACGGCACATTCCGATGATTTTACCTACCGAGCCGCCTCTTTCGCCCTTTGCAACCAGAAGGCTGTCAATCGCTCTTCCGCTTTTAAGCGCTTCAAAAACAGCGTTTCGTCCTATAATAAGACCCTGTCTTTCATTCTGTGTTTCCATAAAACAGACTCCTTCCGCAGAAAAATGTTTTTCGTAAAAAGCTAAAAGTGAATAGTGAAAATTTAAGGGTCGCTCTGCTCCGAAACTATTCACTGTTGACTATTCTCTCTTAACTGATAAAAGAAAATAGATTTTATTTCCCCATTATCCGTATAAGTATATCATATTTTTTCGAAAATGAACAGTCTTATTGCAATTTTTACAAAAAATTCCTTAATATTTTTTCGGTTTCGACCAAGATATTGACAGTTTTTTCCATTTATTCGTTGTAATATTTCATTAACCACGATTTATGAAAGGATTTTTGTTATGGAGAAAACAACGGTTATCCGCAATGATGATATTGCGGACAAGCTGTGGGAAAAAGGTATACGGATTTTAACCTTTACTCTTTACTTTGTTTCGGGTTTTATTTTATCAGGTGCAGAGCTTTTTTCGATGAAAACTCCCCTCTGCATCAGTCTTGCGGCGGCATGCACCGGATACGAGCTTCTTTTTGCGGCGGCAGGCGGTCTTGCAGGTGCATTCCTGCGCTTATCCGAAGGCGGTTTAATCAACTCAACCGTACCGCTTGTCGGCATTGCGGCGGTTGTTTTTGCAGTTGAGAAATACGGCATACGCAAAAGAAAACGCACCGTGCTGACTGTTTCCGTTTTCGCTCTGTGTTCGGTCTGCGGCACTGCGGTCATGTTTTCGCAAACTCCCTCTCTCTCCGATTTCATACTCATTATCTGCTCAGCACTTATCTGCGCAGGATGTGTTACCTTTTATTCAGGCACCGTTGACTGCATAAGAAAAAAGCGCAATATCTATATGCTCGATAATCACAGCCTTGTCTGTATCGTTGCAAGCCTTTGCTCGCTTCTGCTCGGCGCATCGCAGGTCAGCGTTCTCGGGTTCCGGCCTGCAAGATTCTTCGGCGCATTCGTTATTCTTCTTGCATCGTATCTGTTTTCACGCTCGGGCGGAAGCGTTGCCGGCATTGCAATCGGCGGATGCATTGCCGTTTCGGGTACGAGCGTTGCACTGAGCATCTGCTACGGAATCTGCGGACTGCTTTCGGGCATTTTTTCAAAATTCGGTCAGCTTGTGTGCGGACTTGTTTTTTCCGTTACCGCAGGCATCGCCGCTTTGCTGGATGGCTCGGCGGAGGGTACTGCGGTTTTTGCGGAAGCTGCGCTTGCATCGGTTGTTTTTGTGTGCATTCCGTCGTCGAAGCTCTCAAAAGTGAGAGGAAAAATCCTCAATCCCAAGGTAAGACGGATGGAATCGGAATTCTGCTCTGCGGGCGAAAGACTTCTTGAGGCATCAAGGGCAATCGGCTCTGTTTCCGAATGCGTTTCTTCCGTTTCAAAAGGTATCGATGCACTCTCCCCCGCCAACGATATCATGGTTATAATGAGGGTGCGTGAGAGGGTTTGTGCCGATTGTCCTCTGAAGGATTCCATGTGTCCCGAGGAAGGTGAATTCTCCGCCGTGCTCGCTAAACTGACCGAGGGCGAAACGGTTTCTCCGCAGGATTTTTCGGTTAATTTCAATGCAAAATGCCCTTCTGTTATCCGAGTTTCGGACGCCTTCAACAAGATATATTCAAACCGCAATGCGATTAACGCTCTTCAGGCGAATTCCGCAAGAAACAGGGAGCTTTGCTGCGGTCAGTTTGACCGTATGTCCATCCTTCTCCGTGAGCTTTCCGAGGAGCTTGGCAACGGTGCTCAGGTGCTTTTCGGGAAAGAAAAAAGTGCGCTCCGTGTGCTGTCCGACTTCGGATTCGAGGTGCTTTCAGTGAGCTGTATACAGCCCGTTTCGGGAGCACTGAAGCTCCGCTGCACGGTTGAGGAAATCCCTGCCTCCATAAGCCTTTCACAGCTCACAAAAACGCTTTCAACAGAGCTTGAAGCTCAGCTCAATCCCCCTGAAATCCGTGAACTCAAAAACGGAAAAGAGCTTGTATTTCTTCGAAAAGAACTGTTTAAAATCCGTCTGGGGTCTGCGGTTGCAAGCTGCGGAAATCAGAAGCTATGCGGCGATTATTTTGAAAAGTCGGAGGCCAAGCGGTCTTAGGAAGACAATTGATAGATTCAACTCCTTGGCTCACAGAACGACATGGCTACGATCCGACTTCTGTTTAAAATCCGTCTGGGGTCTGCGGTTGCAAGCTGCGGAAATCAGAAGCTATGCGGCGATTATTTTGAA
>JAZSCL010000169.1:0-9270 GCA_045602905.1 Acutalibacteraceae bacterium | reverse complement strand
CTTGCAGACGCCTGCGGGGCACTTCTTGTCAACAACGTGAGCAACATATTCGTCACGGAAGAACTTGAGAGTTGCAAGAACGGGGTTGGGAGCTGTCTGACCGAGACCGCAGAGCGAGTTTTCCTTGATGTAGTAAGCGAGCTCTTCAAGCTTATCGAGGTCTTCAAGAGTGCCGTTACCGTCAGTAATCTTTTCAAGGATTTCCATCATGCGCTTTGTGCCGATACGGCAGGGTGAGCACTTACCGCAGGATTCATCGATTGTGAAATCGAGGAAGAATTTGGCGATGTCAACCATGCAGTTGTCTTCGTCCATAACGATAAGACCGCCTGAACCCATCATGCAGCCGATAGCTGTGAGGTTATCATAGTCGATTTCTGTATCGATAAGGCTTGCAGGGATACATCCGCCGGAGGGACCGCCTGTCTGAGCAGCCTTGAACTTTTTGCCGTTGGGGATACCGCCGCCGATATCATAGATGATTTCGCGAAGGGTTGTGCCCATGGGGATTTCAACAAGACCTGTGTTTTCAATCTTGCCGCCGAGAGCGAATACCTTTGTACCCTTTGATTTCTCAGTACCCATTGATGCAAACCAATCTGCACCCTTAAGGATAATCTGAGGAATGTTAGCAAATGTTTCAACGTTGTTTTCTGTTGTGGGCTTGCCGAAAAGGCCCTTAACTGCGGGATAGGGAGGACGGGGTCTGGGCTCACCGCGGTTACCTTCGATTGAGGTCATAAGAGCTGTTTCTTCGCCGCAAACGAATGCGCCTGCGCCGAGACGGATGTGAAGATCGAAATCAAAGCCGCTGTCGAAGATGTTCTTGCCGAGAAGACCGTATTCCCTTGCAGCATCAATAGCCATCTGAAGACGCTTAACAGCGATGGGATATTCTGCACGAACGTAAACATAGCCTTCGGTTGCGCCTGTTGCGTAGCCGCAGATTGCCATAGCTTCGATAAGGCAATGGGGGTCGCCTTCAAGAACCGAACGGTCCATGAATGCACCGGGGTCGCCTTCGTCAGCGTTACATACAACATATTTCTGGTCTGCGCTGTTGGCTGCGGTGAAGCTCCACTTGAGACCTGTTGAGAATCCGCCGCCGCCTCTGCCGCGGAGACCTGAATCCTTAACAACCTGAACAACCTCTTCGGGAGTCATCTCTGTGAGAACCTTACCGAGAGCTGCGTAGCCGTCCATAGCGATGTATTCGTCAATGTTTTCGGGGTCGATAAGACCGCAGTTACGAAGAGCAACTCTCTTCTGGGTCTTATAGAAGTTTGTATCGTTAAGAGAAATTGTTTTGCCTGCTTCTTCGATAACGCTTTCGTCAGCATCCTTATAAACGAGTCTGTCAACAAGACGGCCCTTGAGGAGATGCTCGGAAACGATTTCCGCAACGTCTTTTTCTTCAACGCGGCTGTAGAAGGTGCCTTCGGGGTAAATGATAACAACAGGACCGAGAGCACAAAGACCGAAGCAGCCTGTCTGAACAACTTTTACTTCGTTTGCAAGACCGTTCTTTTCGATTTCGCTTTCGAAGGTGGACATAAGTACCTTACTGCCCGATGAAGTACAGCCGGTACCGCCGCAAATCAATACATGGGAACGAATCATAATAATTTAACCTCCATTATGAGATAGCGTTGCTGATTGTGTATTCTGCAATAACTTTGCCGCCCTTGAGGTGCTTTTCGATAACTTCAGCAGCCTTTTCGGGAGTCATTTTGATGTAAGTAACCTTCTCTTTATCTGCCTCGAAGATTTCAACAACGGGCTCATACTGGCAAACGCCGATGCAGCCTGTCTGTGAAACGGTTACCTTATCGGAAAGACCTTCCTTGCTTACGCCTTCAACAAAAGCGTTGAGAACGGGTCTTGCGCCTGCAGCGATGCCGCAGGTTGCCATGCCGACAACAACTCTGATTTCGCCTGTGCCTTCGCGAAGGATAACCTTATCCTTCATCTTTTCTCTGATAGCAGCAAGCTCAGCCAATGATTTCATAACATCTATCCTCTCTTATTTAATTACATATTAATTAATGGAAGCGTAACCCTCATTAAGAAAGTCCTCAATCCATTTAATAACCTCGTAGGTATCCAGCGGAACATCGCCCAGAACCTCACGCAGCTCCTTTGTGTTAAGCTCAACGCTTTCCCCGTTCAGATTATGGATATATTTCCATTCGATATCGGGTGCGCCCTGAATGAGCACGGTGATGCTTGAAACAACATCGCCCAAAGGAGTGAAGTCCAGATGATTCTTGAAAAATTCCGCTGTGACCGTAGTGCCGTGATTTATGGGATCATCCTTTTCGCTGACGGACTTTATTTCAATCTTTCCGCCCGTCTGCTCCGCCGCCATTTTCAGCAGCGGCACACCCATTCCGACCTTACGGGTTGTACGGGTTGTGCAAAAGGGGTCCATAACATTCCGCACCATCTCTTCGCTCATTCCGCAGCCGTCATCGCTGATTGTAAGAATCAGTTTTTCGTCTGTTTCGTCGAGCTTTATAAGAATATTCTTCGCCTTTGCCTTAACGGAGTTTTTGGCAATATCCAGAATATTTAATGACAATTCCTTCATAGCTTTTCAGCCTTTCAACTTTTCAAAAAGTTGTTTGCGTACCTCATCGGCAGAGCCGCCCTCAAGCTCAAATTTGTTGAGTCTGCCGCTGATATCCCAGAGGTAATGAGCATCCGACGATACAACATGGGGTTTGTCCGAAATTATCGGAAATTTTTCGCAGTACTGCAAAATCTTGTCGCTGTCGTGAAACTCTGCACAAGGAAAATACGGAAACTCGGGGAAAACACCGAGGGTTGCCACAATTCCGTTTGCCTCTCTGTCGATATGCGCAGGGTAGCATATTCCGCCGCAGCCGCTGACCATAGCGGGAGCCTCGTCAACGGTAATCATTGTTGCATTCGAAAGCAGATTTTCTTCAACTCCGATAACCTCGTCGTTTTCGTTCATTATCATCTGCTCGCCGAAAATATCAACACGGTTTTTAAAAGGTATGCGTTTTTCGTTAACGGCTTTGTCGAATTCCATTGCATCCTCAAGCCTTTCAAAAAGGCACACAAGATGAATGTCTTCAGCCGTTGTAAGCTCCATTCCCGCAACGGGGATAATTCCGTTTGCCTCGGCGGTTTTAAAGAATGCGGGGCAGTTGCGGCAGGTGTTATGGTCGGTAAGAGCCATAATATCGAGCTTTGCAACAACGCCCATGCCCG
Source organism: Acutalibacteraceae bacterium (assembly GCA_045602905.1). Taxonomy (GTDB): domain Bacteria; phylum Bacillota; class Clostridia; order Oscillospirales; family Acutalibacteraceae; genus CAG-177. The sequence continues at coordinate 6,030 of JAZSCL010000169.1, read as the reverse complement.
CAATATTGTTGGGGGTCATATCATCGTCACCGCAGGGTGAAAGGCAGGAATGAAGGTGTAAATCGTAATAGTAATCTTTCATATCAGAACTTTGAGCTGAGGAGCATCGCCGTTTCGTAAGCGGGCATATCCGCCGTAAGAATGTTGACTCCCTTTGCGGTTGCGGTATCTTTTACCGCAGAATCAAGCTCAACGCCCTCTGCAAGAATTATGCAGGCAACGTCGGCAAGGGATGCAACGGCAACGATGTTGATGTTGGACATAATGGTTATCCATGCGTTATCCGCCTTGGCTCTGCCCATTACCCAGCTGAGCAGGTCGCCGATGTAAACTCCGTTTATCTCTCTTTCTCCGTCAGGCAGAGTTACCGCTCTTATGCCCGCCGTTGAGGAAAGCTCATTCACCGTCAACCGTCTCACCTCCGTTTTGATAATCTTCTATATACTTTTTAATAAGCTCCTTATATGCGATAATGCAGTCGTTTCTGTCTGCAATGCCCATAACGATATCCTCTGCAAACGCACGGCAGGTGGGTGCACCGCATGAGCCGCAGTCGATGCCCGGCAATTCCTTGCGGAGAGCCTGGATTTTCGACATAAGTCTCATGGATTCGCCTATGCTGTCGCTGAGTCTGTTAAGAGGCTGATACTTGGGCAGGTCGCCGAAGAAGCATTTTTCGGGAATGAATTCTTCTTCAACGGTGTTTGCAAGGGAAACGGGCATATATCTTCTTAAGGTGTGAAGTCTGTTTTTTGCAACATACGGATTTTCGATTGTCAGAACGCCGCCTACGCATCCGCTCGGGCAAGCGTTAAGCTCAACAAAATCAACGGGCGGAATGTTTCCGTCTTCAATCTGGTCGAGCACCGAAATCACATTGTTGATTCCGTCTGCCGCAATGATTTTATCATTGAGCAACGCCGAACCTTCGCCGCCGCAGATTGCCCAGCTGAGTCCGATTCTGCCTGCCTGTGAGGCAAAATCCGCAACCTTTTCACGGTCCATAACATTCAGAAGTCTGAGATAGATATCGCTCATTGAAACAACAAGATCAACCTCGCTCTTATAGCTTCCGAAGCCGTTACGGGCATAGCTCATTTTTGCGGGACAGGGAGAGATGAAGCAGATGCATATATCTTCCCTTTTAAGGTCGGGATTCTTTTTCATTGCACCCTCAACCGCAAGCATTGCGGCAACCTCCATGGGAGGCAGCAGGGGTATGAGGTTATCCTTAAGGAAGGGAAATCTGAGCACAATCAGTCTTGTCACAACGGGACAAGCCGTGCTGATAACGGGTTTCTTTATACCTTCGGTTTTGAGATAAAGCCGTGTGTATGCCGAAACAAGCTCCGCAGCCTTCGCAACCTCATAAACCTCGTCAAATCCTATATCCAGCAAACCCTGGAGCACATAGCCTATGTTATCAAGGTTATCAAACTGGGCAAGGAGACTCGGTGCGGGAAGTGCAATTTTATATTTGTAGTTATTGATTTCGTCAAAAGAGTTGCAAATGCTCTTTTTGGCGTTGTTGGGACAGTTACGGATACATTCGCCGCAGTCGATGCAGCGTTCCGAATCAATTACGGCACATCCGTTTCTGACCCTGATTGCCTCTGTGGGGCAATGCTTCATGCAGGTTGTGCAGCCCGTGCACTTGTTTGCATCAAGCGAAACCGAATGGATATATGTATTCATCGGAAATGCAGTCCCTTCATTCGGCTCAGTAGTTAACCTTCATCGTGATGGTTGTACCTTCGCCGACAACCGAATCGATAACCATCTCATCGGTGTATCTTTTCATGTTCGGCAGACCCATGCCTGCGCCGAATCCCAATGAACGGATGGTATCGGGAGCTGTTGAAAAGCCCTCCTGCATAGCCTGTTCGATATTGGCGATTCCGGGACCGTGGTCTGTCAGTTTTATTTCAACGCATCCGTCGTCAACGGAAACATCCGCTTCACCGCCGCCTGCGTGGATAACCATGTTGATTTCGCCTTCATACATGGCAATCGAAACTCTGCGGATTGTTTCGGGGTCGATGCCGAGCTGACGCAGATTCTTTTTGACCTGCACAGAAGCCTGACCTGCCGAGGTGAAGTTTTCACCGTCAACGTCAAAGTGGAAAATCAAGGGTTCAGCCATTTAATTCACCATTCCCTTTAAGTCCGCTTGAATAAAGAATTCCGCAAGCCTCATACATTCGTCTGGGTGTTGTCATAACAACCATTCCGCTTTCTTCGGCAAGGTCAACCATATCCTGTGACGGACGTTTTGAACGGACAAAAACGATGCATTTCATATCCATCATTTCCGCCGTGCGAATAACCTGGGCATTAACGAGACCCGTGAGCAATACCGCCTGGTCTTTAACATATGCCAGAACATCGCTCATCATGTCGCTTCCGCAGGCTGTGTGGATTTCGATTCCGAGATTTTCGCTTCCGCAAAGAACCTCAGCTCCGAGCAAATCTTTAATTTCGCTGATTTTCATTAAAATCCCTCATTTCCGCTTCAGAGTAAAACTCTACGGGAATTAGTTGTATTTTGCAAGGATGTCGGGAATTTCGTCGGGAGTAACTCTGCCGTAAACGTCATCGTTGATGGTGAAAACGGGAGCAAGACCGCAAGCGCCGATGCAACGGCATGCTTCAACGGAGAATTTGAGGTCTGATGTGCATTCGCCTGACTGAATTCCGAGGCATTCGCAGATTTTATCAAGAATTTCCTGTGAGCCCTTAACATAGCAGGCTGTACCGAGGCAAACCGAAACGTTGTATTTGCCCTTGGGTGAAAGCGAGAAAAGAGCATAGAAGCTTGCTACGCCGTAAACTTTCTGAAGGGGAACATTCATGCCGTCTGCAATCATGGTCTGAACCTCGATGGGCAGATAACCGTAAATGTTCTGTGCCTCCTGCATAACGTGCATAAGCATACTCTTGTCGCCTGCACATTCTGCGATAACTGCCTTGAGCTGTGCTTCCTGCTCGGGAGTACCCGTGAAGGGTAAGTTGCTAATCTTCTTCAGCATTAAGCCATTCCTCCTGAATGAAAAAATTTAGCTGTTTAATAAAACATTTATATTGCAAAACCTGCGAACGAAAAGTCCGCAATCCTGCATTCTAAAGTATTATAACATATAATAATTTAAATTGCTACAATTTTATCGATATTTTTTGCCGAATTTAAGGGGTTTTTTAAAAAAATTTTTAATTATTATGTATATTTATACCGTTTTTGCGGTTAGTTTAATCTAATTCCGAATAATTATCTGTTGCATTCCAATAAAAAATATGGTAAAATTTAATAAATAATTCAGACTAAACCGACCTTTCAATCGTATTACAATTATAAGGACATCAAAAAGGAGAAGAAATCCATGAAAAAAACGCTTAAAACTTTAATCGCGGTTATCCTTGCAATGATTATCGCAACGGGTTCAATGTCCGTCTTTGCGGCAAACGAAAACATCAGCTATGCCTGCGATTCCGACAGCGATATAATTGAATTTGCTTTTGCTGAAATCCTTAACGAAGGCAAAAACGATGTTGAATCCCCCGATACCGAATATTTCTATTTCACCTTTGATGCCAAGGAGTCGGGATATTACGCTTTCGAATACTCCTGGCACGACCTGAATATGTTCCATGTTCCCGAAAAAAAGGAAAACAATGTATATTACGGCTATGCCGATTCAGAGCTTCTTATGTCGGAAGATGACTATGATGCAGGTCTCGAAACATATCTTGTTTACCTTGAAAAAGGCTCAAACATCATTCTTTCCGCAGCTTTTTTTGACGGCTTCAGCAAAACCGAAGTCAACATTGAATTCGCAGGCAAAAAGCTTACCGGTCTTGATATTTCAGGCGGTGTTGACTACAATCTCATCTTCGGCTACGGCATCGATGAATGGGACAGAAATGACAAAACAATCGAATATAATTTCACTCCCGGCGAATCAACTCTTACCTTTGACACAGGCAAAAAGTACGACGGTTTTATATACGATATTTTATTCGAAAGCGAAATCGAGCTTATTGAGGGTGAATACGATATCACCTTTGAATACATGGGCGTAACCTTTGAAAAAAGAATAAAAATTTATGATATCTCTATCAATGTTCTGTCAATCGATGTTAAGAATTACGAGGATTACGACACCGTTACCGAATATTTTGACGGCTGTATTGACTATGACCTTACGGGTCTTGAGTTTGTTATCACTTTTGGAAACGGCAAAAAAGAAACCATCGTTTCCGAAGGCTACGGCATGATGGGTATCGACCTTCAGAACGGCAGTCCCTACTATGTTTTCCTCAGCTACGGCTATAAACCCGACGAAGACGGAAATGTTAACTTTGTTGTTGAACTCGGCGAGCGTGAATATGTCCGCCTTCCCGCCGAAAAAGTTAAAGCATCAAAGCTTGAAGACTCAAAACACCTTGCCGAAGAAAACATATATGTAATCGAAGACGAGTTCTTTATGCTTGAATGGAATTTCAAGGATATATTCTTCGTTCTCGGCAGTGATTTGTTCTTTGATAATCTCGCATATTTCCTCAAGGACCTTTTCACTCTTGTGCCGGATATCTCTGCGGGAGTTTTCGAAAACTTCATAATGTTCCTCAAAGCATAATCTTAAATCGCAAAAAGCAGACTTGCACGAAAGCCGTACAAGTCTGCTTGATTTTTTCCAACATCGGTCAGCCGTGATTCATCGAAAAAACACGGGATATATTGCAAACAGATACATAATATGTTTTAATAGATTTGTAATTTTTTTCGTTAGCAAAAAATAATTTTTCAGAAACTTTCTAAAAACTTTAGACCAAACCAAAAATTCATTCGTCTTATGGATGTAAGGGGAAGAAATTCCCGAAACAGGAGGAAAAAGTTATGAAAAAGGATTTTTTGACATTTGCACGTACTCTTCCGTTCTGGATTCCGTTTCCGTTTATCTTTCTTGCCGTTGACTATTATCTGACCGCCGAACAATCCTGGATATCAATTGCATTTGCAGCTTTTCTCGGCGTTTTGTCTTTCACTTATGCAGCTTCGGGGAAAATAACGGAAATGTTTGCAGGTGACAGCATAGGTTTTCTGATATCATGTGTCACAACGTCATTTCTGAACGATAATTTTGACGAAAGCTTTTTTAAACCGTTTACCTCAATTTCATATCTTCTTATTCTTATTGCATGCATCTTAATTGTTCAGATTTTTGCAATTCTTACGGTAAAAATATGCAAAAAGATAAAAAGCAAAATTAAAAAACAATAAATTCGGACAAAAAGGAGGAAAAACTATGAAAAAAACAATTAAATCAATTATCGCAATCGCACTTTCATTCGCAGCAATTCTCACATTCGTAAGCTGCGGCATCGGCACAAAACAGATAGTTATTGACTTCATCGACGACCCGGGCATGAGAGATTTCCTTACATCGGACACAGCTGCAATTGCGGAAATCCTTGAAGCCGAGCTTCCCGATGAAGAAATCAGCCTTATTCCCGTTTATTCTTTCAGCAGCGGAATGTTTGCGGATGATGAACCCATTTATATTTACGCAATCGACAAGGAAAATGCATGGGCACTCGGTCTTGAAAGCATGGCTGACGATACAATGTATTTTGTCGAAACCGACGCAGAAGAAATCAACCTCAGAATTGATGTTACGGAAGAGGTTGACGGCGGATATCTCGGATATGACACCGCACACATGACACTCAATGCCGAATCGGGCGTTGATGGCAAGCTCCTCAAAACCGTTCAGAAAGAGTTTATGACTCCCTCAATGCTTGAAGATTCTTTCTGCTTTGTAAGCATGGAAACATATACAAAAATCGCATCCGCACACATGGACAAAGAAATCACGGACATCGATGCTGAGGTTGACAGCAGCGGACTTCTTTCATTTGAAGGCGTTGTAATCGAAACAAACAAGGCAGGCAGAGTTGAAAAAATCCTTGAAGCACACAACTATTATTAATTTCTGAAATCGGAGGATATTAACATGGGTGGCTTTGTTATAT